>JARRPE010000027.1:0-10524 GCA_037383205.1 Methyloceanibacter sp. | reverse complement strand
CCCACGCGAGACCGGCAAGGCAAAGCGGCAACGGGCAAAGATAGAGAATCAAACCGGCCAGCGCCGCCGAGACGACGGCGGACGCGAAGAGCGCCGCTGAAACCAGGCCTGCGCCTGCACCTATAAGAAACTGTACCGGCATTAGTGTCGCTGTCCCGCTTGCCTTCTGGGGCGGTTAGGGGTGGGACCTATACCCACCCCAACTTTCAATTCGACGAGATGTTGGACCCGGAGGTCCAAGCTCTCAAAACATTTGATCCTGGAACCCTACTGGATCAGATAGGGCAGCAGGCCAAGGAAGCGTGCCCGCTTGATCGCACGTGCTAGCTCACGCTGCTTCTTGGCGGACACGGCCGTAATGCGGCTCGGCACCATCTTGCCGCGCTCGGACACGTAGCGCTGCAGCAGCTTCACGTCCTTGTAGTCGATTTTCGGGGCCTTATCGCCCGAGAAGGGGCAGGTCTTGCGCCGGCGGTAGAACGGGCGGCGTGCTTGAATCGTGGTCGTGCTCATCAGGAATCATCCTCGCTGTCGGCCTTATTGGAGGCGCCGCGATCAGAGTGGGAGTCGCGCGACGGGCGGTCGCCACGATCGCCACGGTCGTGATCGCGGTCGCGGCGCGGGCCACGGCGGCTGTCGCGTTCGTCGCGATCGGACCGGCGCATCATCGCGGAGGGACCGTCTTCATGCTCGTCCACACGAAGAGTCAGGAACCGGATGACGTCCGTGGACAGACCCATCTGGCGCTCCATTTCCGCAACGGCCTCGTGGGGCGCGTCAATGTTCATCAGCGTGTAGTGCGCCTTTCGGTTCTTCTTCACGCGGTAGGCGAGGGATTTCAGACCCCAATACTCGGTCTTGGCGACCTTTCCGCCATTCTCCTCGATCAGAGAGCGGAAGGTCTCCTGCAGGCCTTCGACCTGCTGTGTCGATACGTCCTGGCGCGCCAGGAACACGTGCTCATAGAGAGGCATAGATTGCCTTTCCTTCTTCTTCATTGCTCCGGCGCGAAGCCTCGTCGTGGGCGCTATGAAGGAAAGGCCCAAGAAGTAGCTCTCAAGAGCGCTAGCCCAGAAGAGCGGAGACACGGGAGGACGGATTTCTCCTGCCGTCAGGACCATTATTAATGGGCCATGCGACGGTCCTCCGTTCAGCCTCCGACCGGAGCGGTTGCTGGAAGCTGGGCTTTATAGTGGTTTGAGCAGGCTTTGCAAGGCAAATGGGGGCGCTGGGCGGGCGGCATTTATGCCCGCTTGACAGGCCAGATTGAAACAGTGTCTTTGGCGACCTTCCGATCAACAACGCGCCGTTCTTTCAAGATAATGAGTATTGCCTTCGTTTTTCCGGGCCAAGGGAGCCAAGCTGTCGGCATGGGCGCTGAGTTAGCCCAAGCTTTCCCGGCGGCGAAAGCGGTTTTCGACGAGGTCGACGAAGCCCTGGGCCAGAAGCTTTCCACGCTGATGTGGGAAGGCCCCGAAGGGGATCTGATCCTCACGGAAAATGCGCAGCCGGCGCTGATGGCGGTCTCGCTGGCAGCGATGCGCACTCTGGAGACGACGGGATTTTCCCTGCCGGACAAGGTGGGCTTCGTGGCAGGCCATTCCTTGGGCGAATACTCCGCGCTGGCCGCATCCGGTGCGCTGACCCTTGCCGATACGGCGCGTCTGCTGAAGACCCGCGGCCGGGCGATGCAGGAGGCTGTGCCGGTGGGCGAGGGCGCCATGGCGGCGCTGCTCGGGGCCGACCTGCCTCAAGCGCAAGAGCTGGCGGAAGCCGCGAGCGAAGGCGAATGCTGTCAAGCCGCGAACGACAATGCGCCGGGTCAGGTTGTGATCTCGGGCAAGAAGACGGCAATCGAACGGGCGGTGGCGCTTGCGCCCAAGTACGGCGCGCGCCGCGCCGTGCTCTTGCCCGTGAGCGCGCCGTTCCATTGCGCACTGATGCAGCCGGCAGCCGAGGCAATGGCGGAGGCTCTGGCGGGTGTGGCGATTTCAGCGCCTTCCGTACCGGTCGTCGCCAACGTTCTTGCCGAACCGATTACCGATCCGGAAGCCATTCGCATGCGTCTCGTCGAGCAAGTGACGGGGATGGTGCGCTGGCGGGAAACCATGCAGTTCCTTGCGGGCAATGGCGTCGACACCGTGTACGAGGTCGGTGCGGGCCGAGTGCTGACGGGTATGGCCCGGCGCCTCGACGGGGTCGAGGCGAAGAGCGTCGGTACCCCGGAAGAATTGGAGAGCGCCGCCGCCGCATTGAACGGCTAGGCAGGCGCAAGAGCTTAGGGAGAGATTTGGATCATGTTCGACCTCAATGGGAAAGCGGCTCTGGTAACGGGCGCGACCGGCGGCATTGGCGGGGCCATTGCCAAGGCCCTGCACGATCAGGGCGCGACGGTGGCGATTTCGGGCACGAATGCCGCCAAGCTGGAGAAGCTCGCCGGCGAGCTCGGTGAGCGCGCCTTCGTTCTGCCCTGCGATTTGCGTGACCGCACGGCCGTGGCTGCGCTTGCGGACGATGCGGAAAAGGCGCTCGGGCAGATCGACATCCTCGTGAACAACGCGGGCATCACGAAAGACAATCTCTTTATGCGGATGAAGGACGAGGAGTGGGACGACGTGTTGTCGGTCAACCTCACCTCCGTCTTCACGCTCACGCGCGGCGTGCTGCGCGGCATGATGCGCCGCCGCGGCGGGCGTATCATCAACATCGCGTCGATTTCCGGCGTGCTTGGCAATCCGGGGCAGGGCAACTACGCGGCTTCCAAGGCCGGTCTCGTCGGCATGACCAAGTCGTTGGCCCGCGAGGTCGCGGCACGCGGCATTACGGCCAACTGCATCGCGCCAGGATTTATCTCGACGCCCATGACGGACGCCTTGACCGAGAAGCAAACCGAGGCTATTGCCGCCGCCATTCCGGCGCAGGTCTTCGGTCAGCCGGAGGACGTGGCTGCCGCGGTCGTATTTTTTGCAAGCGACGAGGCATCTTACGTCACCGGCGAGACGATGCATGTGAACGGCGGAATGATCATGGTCTAAGGACCTTGGGGGTGCCGTCCCACCGGGACGGAAACGGGAATTTCTGTAAACCGGTCTACGAGTTAGGGGCTTCTGGCAAAGTCATTTAGAGTATGGTACGCAATCGGCCGTTTGCGGGGGCTTGACAAAGGACAATCCCACCGCGATCAACCCTCCTGACTAGCCATTAGAGGGTGTCTTGGGCCGGGGGCAGAATGCTCTGAGGTACGCGAGGCCATAGGGATTTTTGAGAGTTGAAGGGACGGTGAGGAGGACATGAGCGATATCTCTGAGCGCGTAAAAAAGATTGTTGTCGAGCATCTCGGTGTTGAAGCCGACAAGGTGACCGACAACGCAAGCTTCATCGACGACCTCGGGGCGGACAGCCTCGATACGGTCGAGCTGGTGATGGCTGTCGAGGAAGAGTTCGGCTGTGAGATTCCGGACGATGCCGCCGAGACGATCTTGACCGTCGGCGACGCCATCAAGTTCCTCGAGAAGAACTCGGCCTAAAGCAGGCCATGGGTCAGCCCGTGCGGTTGATCCTCGACTTCAGACCATGAGCGATCCGGCCCGAAAGGGCCCGATCCTCGAACTCTCTGTTTAAGGATCTGGCAAAGCCTCGATGCGACGTGTCGTCATTACAGGTCTCGGTCTCGTTTCACCTCTCGGCTCCGGTTATGAGACGGCGTGGAAACGTTTGACGGCGGGTGAGAATGCCGCCAAGCGCATCGAAGACTTCGACGTGTCCGATTTGTCGTGTCAGGTCGCCTGTCAGGTTCCCCGGGGGGACGGCAGCGACGGCTCGTTCAATGCGAACGATTGGATGGAGCCGAAAGAACAGCGCAAGGTCGACGACTTCATCATTTACGCGATGGGCGCCGCCACGCAGGCTCTCAAGGATGCCGGCTGGAAGCCGACGTCGTATGAAGACCAAACCCGCACCGGCGTTCTGATCGGGTCGGGCATCGGTGGTCTGCAAGGCATCGAGAAGACGTCGCTTCTGTTCAACGAAAAAGGGCCGCGCCGGGTCAGCCCATTCTTTATTCCCGGACGCCTGATCAATCTGGCCTCCGGCTACGTCTCCATCGAACACGGCCTGAAGGGCCCGAACCATTCGGTCGTGACGGCTTGTTCCACGGGTGCGCACGCGATCGGCGACGCGTCACGGCTTGTCGCGTTCGGCGATGCGGACGTCATGGTCGCCGGCGGATCGGAATCGCCGGTGTGCCGTTTGTCACTCGCGGGGTTTGCCGCCTGCCGGGCGCTCTCCACAAACTTCAACGACGCGCCCCAGAAGGCATCTCGTCCCTATGACCGCGACCGCGATGGTTTCGTCATGGGCGAGGGCGCAGGCGTTGTCGTGATCGAGGAACTCGAGCATGCCAAGGCGCGCGGGGCGAAGATCTACGCCGAGGTTATAGGCTATGGTCTATCGGGCGATGCATTCCACATCACAGCGCCCGCCGAGGATGGCGATGGCGCCTATCGCTGCATGACGGCGGCGGTGAAGCGCGCCGGGATCGATGCGGCCGATATCGACTATATCAACGCGCACGGAACCTCGACGCCCATGGGCGACGAGATCGAGCTCGGGGCCGTGGAACGCATGTTCGGAAACGCGGCCGGCAAGGTCTCCATGTCGTCGACGAAATCGGCAACGGGGCATCTGCTCGGGGCCGCCGGCGCGGTCGAGGCGATTTTCTCGGTCCTTGCGATCCGGGACAACATTGCGCCGCCGACGCTCAATCTGGACAACCCGTCGGTGTCGACGGCGATCGACCTGGTGCCGCACAAGGCGCGGCAGCGGACAATCGATACCGTCTTGTCGAATTCGTTCGGCTTTGGCGGCACCAACGCCTCGTTGGTGATGCGCCGCTACGCCGCGTAAACGGTCGTTTTGCTTGCCAGGCGAACCGCCCTTTCGCCATATTAGCCCGGAAAGTGGTGTCGTTCTCCTAAAGGTTCGCGCACATCTAGTATGACATCGTCGCGAAACACTCCCCCACCACCACCTCCGCCGCCGCAAGGAACGCGGCGCCGTATTTTCGTCGATCGGAAGACCGGTCGGAAATACGTCGAGGACCCGGCAACCGGCCGGAAGATTCCCTATCAGCCGCAAGCCGCCACGCGCCCACAGTCTCCGGCGCCCCCGCGTCCCGCCGTGAACCCGGCGGCAACCAGCCCGGCCGAGGCGCTGGTTCCCCAGAGGCCGCCGGAGTTGCCGGCCCAGGACGGAGAGGAAGACAACGACCGTCCCTTCCTGCGGATGTGCGATGGGCTTTTCAATTTCGTGCTCATCGTGTCCGTCGTCGTCGCGGCGTTCTTCTATTTCTTGCGTGTCGAGTTTGACCGTCCGGGTCCCTTGGAGGTTTCGACGATCTTTGCGGTGCCGAGAGGGGCAAGCACGACCTCGATTGCCAACCGGCTCACCGAAGAAAAGGTCATCAGGGATCGCCGCATCTTCATGGCCGCGATCTTCTACTTTATGCGGCTCAAGGGCGAGGGGACGCTGAAAGCCGGCGAGTACCAATTCGACAAGCATGCGAGCATGCGCGAGGTGCTGAATACCCTGGTCGACGGCAAGTCGGTTCAGTACCGGATCACGTTCCCGGAGGGCTGGACCAGCCAGCAGATCGTCGAGCGCATTTCCGCGAATGAGGAACTCGACGGGACAGTGACCGAGATCCCACCTGAAGGGTCTTTGCTGCCCGATACCTACAGCTTCGGGACGAAGGATTCGAAGAACGACATTCTTCAGCGCATGCAGGCCGCGCAGACCAAGTTTCTGGCGCAGGTTTGGGAAGAGCGCGATCCGGACATCATGGTCAAGACACCCGAAGAGGCGGTGATCTTGGCGTCCATCGTAGAGAAGGAGACGGGCATCGCGGAGGAACGGCCGCGCATCGCGGCTGTCTTCAACAACAGGCTCCGCAAGGGAATGCGTCTGCAGTCGGACCCCACCATCATTTACGGCATTTTCGGTGGCTCAGGCATGCGCGACCATCCTATTACGCGGGAGGAGCTGCAGCAGAAGAACCCCTACAATACCTACCAAATCGATGGCCTTCCGCCGACGCCGATCGGCAATCCGGGCCGGGCGGCAATCGAGGCGGTCCTAAAGCCAGCCAAGACCGATGAGGTTTACTTCGTGGCCGACGGCACGGGTGGGCATATCTTCTCTAAGACCCTCGCCGAGCACAATCGGAACGTCGTCAAGTGGCGGAAGATCGAGCGGGAGATCCGTGCGCGCCAAAAGGCGGAAGAGGAGGCCGCCAAACTGGCGGCGGAACGGGGGATGCTGTTGCCGGAAGGCGAAGACGGCCTGACCCCGCCCGGAGGACCTGTCGGGTGGCCCTATCGCAATCCAAACCGATAGCGATCCGACAGCCGATGGGCTTGCCGCAGCGCCGGCCCACGCAAGCGCCGGCGCATGCTTCTTGGCCGATCGGCGCCCGACTCGGGTATAAAGCCCGCCAATGTCCGCTCAAAATGGCGGACCGCACGGCGTCGGGGAGGGGCAGGCACCACCAATGACATTGAAGAGCATGACCGGTTTTGCCCGTACCGACGGGACCCACGGCGACACAAGCTGGTATTGGGAAATCCGCAGCGTGAACGGCCGCTCGTTGGACTTGCGCTTGCGCTTTCCCCCGGGCTTAGAGCGGCTCGAACCGCAGGTGCGGGCAAGCTGCCAAGAGCAGCTCGCGCGGGGCAATTGCACCGTGTCGCTTACGGTGAAGCGCGAGGCCGGCCAATTGGAGATCCGGTTGAACGAGGCGGCGCTCTCAGAGGCTCTTGCCGTGGCGGAACAGGCCCAGAAGCAAACGCGCCTCGAACCCGCCAGACTCGATACGTTGCTCGCTATGCGCGGTGTTGTCGAAGTGGCCGAGCCTGAGGAGAGCGAAGAGCAGCGCGACGCGTTCGCCGCCGTGCTGCTCGATGGGCTCACCGCGGCTCTCGATCAGCTTGTTGCCGCGCGTGTCGCGGAGGGAGAGCGCCTCACGGAGGTCATCGAAGCGCAACTTTCCAGCATCGAAACCCTCGTCGGCCAAGCGAAGGCGGTTATGGAGAAGCAGCCGGAGTTGATCGCGGCGCGGCTACGCGAGCAGATCGCCCGGTTGGACGAGGCGGGGGCGTCGCTCGACCCCGAGCGCTTGCACCAAGAAGGCCTTCTCCTGGCGGCGAAGGCCGACATACAAGAAGAGCTCGACCGGCTGATCGCTCATGTGGCCGCGGCGCGGGAGCTGATTGCGAGCGGACAGCCTGCGGGGCGCAAGTTCGAATTCCTTGCCCAGGAGTTCAATCGTGAAGCCAATACCACCTGTTCGAAAGCAGCCGACATCGAGATCAGCAGGATCGGGCTCGAGCTCAAATCCGTTATCGATCAGCTGCGTGAGCAGGTTCAGAATATCGAGTGAGGCGACTAGATGAGCGCTCCCATGGAGACGATCAACCGCCGAGGCCTCATGTTGGTGCTGTCGTCGCCGTCCGGAGCGGGCAAGACGACGATTGCACGGCGCGTCCTCGGCGAGGATCCAGGCATCACCGCTTCGATCTCGCACACCACGCGCGCGCGTCGGCCCGGTGAAGTGGACGGCAAGGACTACCACTTCATCGACAAGCAGACGTTCACGCAGATGCGCGACGAGAAGGCCTTCCTGGAATGGGCGCTCGTCTTCGACAATTTCTACGGCACGACGCGGGCGCCGGTGGATGAAGCGTTGGCCCAGGGGCGAGACGTGCTGTTCGACGTGGATTGGCAGGGGGCGGACTCGCTTCGCGAGCAAGCGAAAGACGATGTGGTCTCTGTGTTCGTGCTGCCGCCAACGGCCGGTGCGCTCGAGGAGAGGCTGAAGGCCCGCGCGCAGGATTCGGACGATGTGGTCGCGCGCCGTATGGCGGGGGCCAGCAACGAGATCCAGCATTGGAACGACTACGACTATGTGCTCGTCAACTTCGACGTGGAGCAATCCGTGGCGGCGGTCCATGCCGTGCTCGCGGCGGAGCGTTTGAAAAGAACCCGGCTGACAGGCTTGGACAGCTTCGTGCAGGGGCTCCTGACCGAACTCTGATTGACGGCGTGTCCCCGGACCTACCCCTTTTGCGCGAGGGCGTTCGCGATCCGGCAGAAGTCGGAGATCTCCAAAGTTTCGGCCCGGGCTTTAGGATCCAGTCCAAGCCCGGTCAGCAGGCTTTCCGGATCGGGCGTCACCTGTTTGAGGCTGGCCCGCAGCATCTTGCGCCGTTGACCGAATGCGGCCGCGGTCACGCGCTCTAGCACGCTGATATCGCAAGACGGTTCGGGATGCGCCTTCGGCACGAGCTTGACCACGGCCGAGGCCACTCTCGGTTTCGGCGTGAAGGCGTCCGGCGGCAGTGAGAACAGGATACGCGGGTCCGTGCGCCACTGGGACAAGACCGCGAGGCGTCCGTAGTCCTTGCCGCCGGAGGCGGCCACGATGCGTTCGGCGACCTCCCGTTGAAACATCAGCACGAGGCTGTCGAACCACGGCGGCCACGGGTCGGTCTTGAGCCAGCCGACGAGAAGCGGCGTGCCGACGCTGTAGGGAAGGTTGGCCACGAGGCGCGCAGGGCCTTGGAGCTGCAAGGCTCCGTAGTCAATCTCGCGGGCATCGGCGCTCAGGATCTCGAGCCGGTCCGGATAGGCCGCGGCGATATCTTTAAGCGGCGCCAGACAGCGCTCGTCGCGCTCGATGACGATGACCTTGGCGGCGCCCTCCATAAGAAGTGCGCGGGTGAGGCCACCGGGCCCGGGACCCACCTCGACGACGGTGACGCCTTCCAATGGCCCTGCGGACCGCGCAATCCGACGGGTCAGGTTGAGATCTAGCAGGAAGTTTTGGCCGAGGCTCTTCTTCGCTGAAAGTCCGGCTGCGCGTATCACCTCGCGCAAGGGCGGCAGACCGTCCGGCGCGGTCATGCGCCGGGTCCCGGGGCCTCGGCGGTCATGGCGTCCGCCAGCCGCAGGGCTTCGATGAGGCTCCTCGGGTTCGCCTTGCCCGTGCCGGCGATATCGAAGGCGGTGCCGTGGTCAGGCGAGGTACGCACAAAGGGAAGGCCGAGCGTGACGTTGACGCCGTCCTCGAAGGCCAGCGTCTTGAACGGGACCAACGCCTGGTCGTGGTACATGCAGATCGCCACGTCGTAGCGCTCGCGCGCCTCCTGCATGTGGATTGAGCCCGCTCACGGCGATGCTCGCGCGCGCGATCCCGAACCGCTGGCGCAAGTCGCGATCGGTGATCGCGATGGTTTTCATCAGCAGATCGCAGGTCAATGCGGCCGGGACATCCTTCAACGGGATGTGGATGGTCGCGGGCACGACCTTGAGGATATCGGATGCGAGCATCATGACGGGATGCGGCGCTTGCCCTTCGTCCGTGGCGAGCGCCGCCAGATACTCCGTGTGCCCAGGAAACTCGAATCCGGCCTGGTACAGATGCGCCTTCGAAATGGGGTTGGTCACGACGGCGCGCGCCTCCCCGGATTTAACCATCGCCACCGCCGCTTCGATGGAGGCGGTGACGGCGGCCTGCGCGCCGGGCTCGGGCTTGCCGGCCTGCACCGGAACCGCGACGGGGATGGGAAGGATCGGCAGGGCGTCGGCAAAGAGCCCGACGGCCTCTGCGGGACTGCCGACGGTCTGGATCGGAACGGTCAGGCCAAGCTGCGTGGCGCGCGCCTCAAGCGTGGCTTTGTCGCCGAGATAGACAAACGGCGGGAGCTGCTCGCGGCGCCGGGCGTCGAAGGCCAGTAACGTAATGTCGGGACCGATGCCGGCGGGGTCGCCGATGGTGAGCGCGAGGGGCTTGGTGGCCTGGGCTGACAAGGGCGAGGCTGACATGCGCAATGGCCTAGCACGCCTGATCGCCTGGGAAAATCGTCGCTGCGCGCCGTTAGCGGTACTCGATGAACGCCTTCTGGCGGAGCTCTTCCAGGTATTGCTCCGCCTTCTCTTTGAGCTCTTCGTTCATGATTTGCCGTTCGGTCTGATCGCGGATGTCGAGGTCGCCGGTGGCCGCTGCAGCTTGGCTGCCACAGACCGCGTAAAGCTCGACCCCGGCGCGGCTGACGGTGGGAGGCGTCATCTGGCCGACTTTCGCGTTGCGTACCAAGATGCGCGCAGGCGACCCGAGCGTCGTGGCGTCTTGTACCTTTAGGTTGCGAATGGTAGCGCCCTGAACGCCTTTGGCCAGGGTTTGAACACTGCCGCATCCCCGGAACTGGGCCCGGAGGTTCTCCGCTTCCGCTACCTTCGCCGCGACGGTTTTTTGGTTGGCGCCGTTGGCCAACGGAAGACGGATTTGTTTGATGCCGCCCGATGACGCACCCGCACCGGACTGTGCTAGCGCTTCGTCGATCTGAGCATCATTCACGCTGACTTCACGGCGGAATTTCTGCTGGACCACGCGTTGCCAGACCATTTGGGCGCCGATGCGGTTCTTCAAGGTGCGGATGTTGACGCCCGCGCGCCCCAACGCCGTCTCGA
>JARRPE010000026.1:0-9511 GCA_037383205.1 Methyloceanibacter sp. | reverse complement strand
CCCTCGACGCCAAGATGTCGTTCGACGACAACGCGCTTTTCCGTCGTCACAACGTGGCCGACATGTACGATCCTTCCCAACAGGATCCGCGCGAAGCGCAGGCCGCCGAGCACAATCTCAACTATATCGGTCTGGACGGTGACATCGGCTGCATCGTCAACGGTGCGGGTCTGGCCATGGCGACCATGGACATGATCAAGCATGCGGGCGGCGAGCCGGCCAACTTCCTCGACGTGGGCGGTGGCGCGTCGCCGGACCGCATCGAGACGGCCATGAAGCTGGTTGTCTCCGACGCCAACGTGAAGGCGATCCTGGTGAACATCTTCGCCGGCATCAATCGCTGCGACTGGGTCGCCAAGGGTGTGGTTCAGGCCTGCGGAAACCTCGACATCAAGGTGCCGCTGGTTGTGCGCCTCGCCGGCACCAATGTCGAAGATGGCCGCAAGATCCTCGAGGAAAGCGGGCTGAAGCTGATCACGGCCGACACGCTGGCCGAGGCCGCCGAGAAGGCGGTTCAGGCCTGCCAGGGCAAACTGCAGGCCGCGTAAAGACGATCATCGGAGAAACGTGCAATGAGCATTTTGATTGACGAAAAAACCCCGGTGATTGTCCAAGGCATGACCGGCGACAAGGGTACCTTCCACGCTAAGGAAATGATCGAGTACGGCACCAACGTGGTCGGCGGCGTAACCCCGGGCAAGGGCGGCGGCCGGCACCTCGACCGTCCTCTGTTCAACACCGTCAAGGAGGCCGTCAAGGAAACCGGCGCGGAAGCGTCGATCACCTTCGTTGCGCCGGCCTTCTGCGCGGACGCGATCATGGAATGCGCCGACGCCGGCATAGGCTTGGTCTGCTCCATCACCGACGGCATCCCGGCGCAGGACATGATGCGGGTGAAGCGCTATCTGATGCGCTATCCGCGCGACCGCCGGACCATGATGGTCGGCCCCAACTGCGCGGGCATTATCAGCCCCGGCAAATCGATGCTCGGCATCATGCCCGGCCATATCTATCTGCAGGGCAGGGTCGGCGTCATCTCGCGATCCGGTACGCTCGGATACGAGGCCGCCGCGCAGATGAAGGAGCATGGTATCGGCATCTCGACATCCGTCGGTATCGGCGGCGACCCGATCAACGGGTCATCGTTCCTGGATCACCTCGCGCTGTTCGAGGAGGACCCGGAGACCGATGCGGTGCTGATGATCGGCGAGATTGGCGGTCCGCAGGAAGCCGAGGCATCGGCGTGGATCAAGGACAACATGTCCAAGCCGGTGGTCGGCTTCGTCGCGGGTCTCACGGCGCCCAAGGGACGCCGTATGGGTCATGCCGGTGCGATCATCTCGGCGGCTGGCGACAGCGCCGCCGAGAAGGCGGAGATCATGAAGGCTAATGGGCTGACCGTGGCGCCGAATCCGAGCGAGTTCGGGACGACCGTCGCAAAGGTCCTGGGGGTCTAGGGAGAGAGCCGGGCACGACCGGGTCAATGATGCACCCCATGGTGAAACCGGCCTTTTCCAATAGAACCAACAATCATGGGTGGGACCGAAAGGCCCCACCTTTGAGCCAATCGCCGGAACGGGCGATCGGATCAGAGTTTGCCGGGCGGCGCGGGCGTCGCTCGGCTTCGACAAAGAAAACCGGTCGGTGAGATCGGAGTGCGAGCGTTAATCATGGACGAGGATGTGAGAGAGGGCGATGTGGTGGCCGATGCGGGCACTGCAGCTAGGATCACGGGAACATCGCCGCAAGGCGCCGCGGATCTATTGTTCGATCTCCTGCTCGACGTTGTTCGCCGCCACCAGCCCGAACTTGAGCCGGTTCTGACCGGCAGCGCCGAAAAGTCCATTATCGGCTTCTCTCCAGAGCTCATGGCGCGCGCCTTGTCCGCGCAGGGGATCTGGTTCCAGCTTTTGTCCCTTGCCGACCAGAACGCGACGATGCGGCGGCGGCGCTTCATCGAACGCAAGCGCGGGCGCGATGCGCTTCTGGGAACTTTCGATCATGTGTTGACCGAGGCGCGCCAAGCCGGCGTCGGCCCGCGGGAAATCGAGAGACTCCTGGAGACATTGCGAATCCGGCCGGTGATTACCGCCCATCCGACCGAGTCCAAGCGTGTCACCGTTCTGGAGAAGTACCGCCGAATCTATCTTCTGCTCCGGGAGTTGGAGAGCGCGCGCTGGACCGAACGGGAACAGCAGACGATCATTTCCAACATTCGCGATCAAATCGAACTCGTTTGGATGACCGGCGAGCTTCATCTCCAGAAGCCGACGGTGGAGCACGAAGTTCTCCGTGGGCTGCACTTTTTCGACGAGACATTGTTCGAAAAAGCGCCGGAGATGATGCAGCTCTTGGAAGGCGCCTTGAAGCGGAACTACCCCGACGTCGATTTCGATCTGCCGCCCTTCTTCCAGTTTGGTTCGTGGATCGGTGGCGACCGCGACGGAAATCCGTTCGTGACCACTGAGGTCACCGGCTGGGCGCTGCGGAAGAACGCGATGGGCGCCTTACGTCACTATCACGATCGCCTTGTGGCCTTGGCGCGTTCGCTGTCCATCAGTCAGCGCGCCCTGCCGGTCCCGGAGGCCTTCCGGGAAGACCTGGCGTTCGAATTGCGCGCGAGCGGTGACGGAGAGTTCATCAAGGAGCGCAACCCCGGTGAGCCCTATAGGCAGTTTCTGACCTGCATCTTGCGCAAGCTCGACGCCACGATTGAGCGCGCCGAGGGTAAGGAGATCGAGGTTGGCACCCCGCATTACACCAATGCGGATGAACTGATCCATGATCTGCGGCGCATGGAACGCGCGCTGACGGACGCAAACAGCCCGACAATTGCAGCAGACATGGTGCGCCCTGTCCGCCGGTCCGTGGAGCTGTTCCGCTTTTCGACTGTACGCCTCGACCTTCGCGAGAACACAACCCGCACCACCCAGGCTGTTCAGGCTCTGTGGTGGAGCAGCGAAGGTCACTCCGAGGGTGATCCGCCGGAACTCGGGTCGCCCGAATGGCGGGCTTGGCTGCTGCGGGCTTTGGCGCGGCCGCTTTCTCCCGATCCCTCCGGCGAACCGATGCCGTCGGAAGCGGAGGAGACTATCGCTATGTTCAAGCAGGCCGCTGAGATCCGCCGCGGTCTCGATCCCGACGCCTATGGGTCGTTCATCCTTTCCATGACCCGGTCGGTGGACGACATACTCGGCGCGTATCTGCTCGCCAAGCATGGCGGCTTGTTCCTGGATGCGGCGGGGACGGAGATCTGCTCGATGCCGATCGTACCGCTCTTCGAGACGATCGACGACCTGCGGGCCGCCCCCGCGATCATGCGCGAGGCCCTGGCCATACCGCTCATCCGGCGCTCGACCCATTGGCAGGGTGGTCTCCAGGAAGTCATGCTCGGCTACTCGGACTCGAACAAGGACGGCGGCTTCGTCGCTTCGAACTGGGAACTGGCAAAGGCCCAGACTCAGCTCACGCGTGTGGGCGAAAACGCCGGGACGCCAATCTCGTTCTTCCACGGCCGCGGCGGCTCGGTATCGCGCGGCGGCGCGCCCACGGGCCGCGCCATCGCTGCTCAGCCGGCGGGGTCCATCCGCGGCCGGTTCCGGGTCACGGAGCAGGGCGAGGTCGTCTCCTACAAGTATGCGAACAAGGGAACGGCGCTGTATCAGATGGAGCTTCTCGCCTCCAGCGTACTCCAACACGCGCTGAAATCGGAACGCGAGGCGGCGCTGAGGCCGAGCGGCGAGTTCGACGATGCGCTTGAGGCGCTGTCGGGACTGTCTCGCGTGGCGTACGACAAGCTGCTTTCCAACCCCGACCTCGTCGCCTATTTCCAATCGGCCAGTCCCTTGGAGGAAATTTCGCTCCTCAACATCGGGTCGCGGCCCGCGCGCCGCTTCGGCGCAAGTTCGCTGAAGGACTTGCGGGCCATTCCCTGGGTGTTCGCCTGGTCCCAGAACCGCCACATGATCACGAACTGGTACGGTGTCGGCAGTGCGATCGAGAGTTTTCTCGAGGTGCGGGGTGATAAGGGGCAACGCCTTCTCACCGAAATGTTCAAGAGTTCGCGTCTTTTCCGGTTGATCGTCGATGAGGTGGAGAAGGCGCTCGCGCGGGTGGATCTCGATATCGCCCGGGATTACGCGAGTCTCGTTTCCGACGAGCGGATCCGGACGACCATCTTCACCATGATCGAGAACGAGTACGCCCTCACGAAAAAGATGGTGCTCTCGCTCTCGGGCAGCGCCTTCCCGGGTGAGCGTTTCAAACAGTTCCAAGCCTCGATGGCCCAACGGCTGCCGACGGTCAATCAGGTCAGCCGGGAACAGGTCGAATTGCTGCGCCGGTTTAGAGCAAGCGACAACGAGGAAGAGCGCGAGTCGTTCAAATCTGCGTTGTTGCTTTCCATCAACACCGTTGCCGCCGGTCTCGGCGCGACAGGTTAATCAGAAGGAGAATGAAATGAGCTTTACGCTAATCCAGCAGGCGACGCCGCGCCTGCATCGTTCAGAGCTGGCCGTGCCAGGCTCCAATCCCGGCATGTTCGAGAAGGCCGCCGCGAGTGCCGCGGACGTGATCTTTCTCGATCTCGAAGACGCCGTCGCGCCCGACGACAAGGAGCAGGCCCGCAAGAACATCATCGAGGGTCTGAACGACATCGATTGGGGCAAGAAGACCATGATGATTCGCATCAATGGTCTCGACACCCACTACGCCTATCGCGACGTCATCGATGTGCTCGAGAACTGCCCGCGTCTCGACATGATCCTGATCCCCAAGGTCGGCGTGCCGCAGGACGTCTACGCCATCGACATGCTGGTGACCCAGGTCGAGCAGTACAAGAAGTATGAGAAGAAGATCGGTCTCGAACTGCTCATCGAGACGGCGCTCGGCATGGCCAATGTGGAAGCGATCGCGCAGTCGAGCCCGCGCGTCGAGGCCATGAGCTTCGGCGTCGCCGACTATGCCGCTTCGACGCGCGCCCGCACCGTCGGCATCGGCGGTCCGCACCCGGATCATGGTGTGCTCACCGACGCCGATGAGAGCGGCGAGCGCGCCTATCACTGGGGCGATCCCTGGCACTATGCGCTGTCGCGCATGATGGTTGCGTGCCGCGCCTACGGCCTGCGTCCGATCGACGGACCGTTTGGCGACTTCTCCGATCCGGACGGCTACAAGGCAGCCGCCAAGCGTGCCGCGGTTCTCGGTTTCGAGGGCAAGTGGGCCATCCACCCCTCGCAGATCGGGCTCGCCAACGAGGTGTTCTCGCCGGCCGATGCCGAAGTCGAGAAGGCTCAGCGCATCGTGGATGCCATGGAGCAGGCCGCGAAGGAAGGCAAAGGCGCCGTGTCGCTTGATGGCCGTCTGATCGATATTGCGTCGATCCGCCAGGCCCAGGCGCTGCTCGACAAGGCAAAGCAGATCCAAGGCTAAGGTCCGCGCTGCCACAGACAGTTCAAGACGGCCGGGGTTCGCCCCGGCCGTTTTTTATTGGCGCCAGCCACGCCGTTTGGCCTGCTCCTGGACTAGTCGGGTTCCCGCGCGGCCTCCGCGCCCTTCAAGAGCAACAGCAGTGGCGTCGCATCGACCTTGCCCGGCTCGCGATAGGGGTTGCTCATGGCAAAGATGATCGCGCCCGTGACGCCGGTCGTGAAATAGAAGATGCAGGCGAAGGCGATGTTGATGGGTGTGAGCCGAAACACGCCGAACAGGAAGGCGAGGAACGCGAAGCAAATCGCGAAGAACGCCCAGAACGGTGTGGATACCAAGGGTTCGCGCGAACTGATCAGCTTCTTGCCGCGTAAATCGAGAAGCTTGCTGCAGGAGCGCTGGAACTGGCTCTTGGCCCAGGCGATCTCGGGCGTGTCGTCGTCGGCCGGCAGCATTCCGCGGCAGCTCTCGCCGAGATAATTGCTGGTCAGGCGGCCGGCGCTGCCCACGCCTTCCCGCGTCTGCCACTCCTTGAGCGACCGCTCCGCGAAGGCGCTCAGGTTGTCCCGGACTTCGGATTTGTTCGGAAGGCCCTGGGCGTTGCGCACGAGAAATTGCAGCGTGCCGATCAGCCGGGCCTCGTCCTGAAGATCGCGTTTGATCTCGATGAGATACGCCGCGGAGGCCGCGAAGATCAGGCCGCAGGCGATGCCGAAGATGGCGGCCACGCGAAAGCCGGCCACGCCGGCCACATCCTTCGTGTCCTCATCGCCGAAGCGCTTGAAGAGGTAATGGCCTGCGAACTGGAGGGCGATCCCCGCGAAGGCCACCCCGAGGCCCGACAGAAGACCGACCAGGAGGAAGTTTTCTTCGATTCCCATAGGCCTGTGTCTAGCGGAAGAACTCGTGGGAAGGCAATCCGGTGCGGTCGTCGCGGCTTGCGCTCCGGGACCAAAAAAACGGCGGCCCCGAGGGACCGCCGTTGTCTTGTATCAGCAGCTCACGGAGATGGGCGTCGTGTGCCGATCCGTTACGTGCGCGTTGCCGGTAGACTAGTCTTCCGAGGGGATGCGCAGCACCTGTCCCGGATAGATCTTGTCGGGATGGGACAGCATCGGCTTGTTGGCCTCGAAGATAGTCATGTACTTTGATCCGTCCCCATAGGCCTTCTCGGCGATCGCCCAGAGCGTGTCGCCCTTTTCGACCGTGTGGAACTTGCCCTCCGGTTTGTCGTCAGCCGCTTTCAGGGACTCGTCGACCTTCGAAATGCCTTCCACATTACCGGCGGCCACGATGATCTTCTCGCGCGTCTCCTGATCGGGGACATCGCCGCTGACTTTCACGGTCTCGCCGTCGACTTCGACCTTGATCTTATCCGCCAGGCTCGGATCGCCGACTTCCTTCGCAATGGCCTCGGCCGGGTCCGCCTCCGCCGCGTCCGCGCTCGATCCGAAGATGCTCTTGCCGGCGTTCTTGACGAAATCAAAAAATCCCATGTCGTTTCCTTTCGTTACTTGAAGGGCCCTCGAACGGCTTTCGAGGACTGTTTAGGGTAGAATACTCTGGCGCGTCCGACCGGAACGCATCGGGCGGCCTTTCCGGTTCCTCAAGGGCGACAGCCTACGGCGCTGGTGCGCCGACCAGCTGATGCAGGCGGGCCACGGCGTCGGGCGCAATGCCGATTCCGTCGGCCAGATCTTTCAAGAAGGCTTTCTCGGCCGGCGTGTCGACGGAGATCGCCATCAGCGCCGCCGCATAGACTTGGATGCCGACTTCCGGGTTGGGAATGGCCTTCACCAGCCCGGCGAGATCCTGAGGCTTCGCCATTTCCGCCTGTACGAACCGCTTCTCGTCATCGGTGATGCCGCCTTCGGCGAGCTTGCCGGTCAGTTTCTCAATCTCGTCCTGCGACACGTGGCCGTCGGATTTGATCGCTTCGATCATGCCCCGTAGGCACAACTCCGCCGTTTCGGGCGCCGCGATCTGTTTCACCTCGGTTTCGGTGAGGCCGAGGGCATTGACGGTGTCGCCTCCCGCCGACTGGGCCTGCCAGTTCTTGAGAGCCGACAAAGCCAGCGTGCCGAGGATGGCCATGGCGCTGCCGCCGATCGCGCCCTTCGCGGAACTGTCGCCACCGCCGAGGATTGCGCCCACGAGCGCGCCAAGCCCGCCAAGCTGGCCCTTGCTCATGCCGCCGACGCCGCTCGAGGAACCGAGCATGTCGCCGAGATTGCCGAGGATGTCGCCAAGACCGCCAGACGATTGAGCGCCGGACGATTGTCCGCCAGAAGATTGGCCGCCGCCGAGGACGCTACCGAGGATGTCGCCAATCCCGCCGCTCTGCGCACTGGAACCGCCGCTCTGGCCCCCGAGGAGGCCGCCCAGTACATCGCCGAGGCCACCGGACGCGCTTCCCCCCGATGCGCTCCCCGAGGACGATCCGCCGAGGATGCTGCCGAGAATGGCGCCGAGATCGGCCGATCCCTCCGCACCGCCCAGGCCGTCCGGGCCGATTGCATGTTCGATCCTGTCTTGTGTCTGGGGCGACATGCCCTGCCGGATCATTTCGCCGACGATATCTCCGAAATTCATAAAAGCCTCCGCTCGCAGAAACGCTTCCGACAAGATGCACTTATATGGTGTGGCAAATGACAGATTGGCGACGCTAACCCCCTCAAGCCGCCTCAACCCCGTTCAAGCCCGCGGGCGCGGGCAGTCCACCAGGCCGGTGGCCGCTGACATGTAGGAACGGTCACACGGCATTACCAGGGTGTTACAATGCATGCGGACAATTGGAGGAATGGGAGGCGTGTTATGACACGGACGGTCTCCAGGGCAGCGCTCGCCGTTACGGCTGCACTCTCGGTTCTGCTGGTTTCGATGCCAACGCCGCAGGCGCAGGTCTCGAACGCGGTTCGCAATGCCTGCGAGAGAAAAGCGAACAAGGTGACCCCGCCGCTTCGGGCGGGCGAACGCGAGGCCTACATCACGAACTGCATTGCCGACGCAGCGCCGACGCCGGGCAAGACGAAAAAGAAAAAGTACTAGCGGCAGCCTAGCGCGCTTCGAGCGTTACGGGGATCGGTGCGGCCGGCATCAGCGTTATCTGCGGCTTGAAGCCGAGATCCGCGTCGTCATCGACCTTGAAGCGGAACCGCTGGCCCACGGCCGCCAGGATGATCGCGGCCTCCATCAGAGCAAACCCGTTGCCGACGCAGATGCGTTGCCCGCCGCCGAAGGGGTAGTAGGCGAACTTGGGAATGCGCTTGGCGAGGCCGTCTTGCCAACGTTCGGGGTGGAAGCGCTCCGGATCTGGAAAGTAGCGCGGATCGCGGTGATTGACCCATTGGCTCATGAGGACGTTGTGGCCGCGTCTGATCCGGTAGCCGCCCAACTCGAGATCCGTGGTCGCCTCCCGGCCGATCACATAGACCGGCGGATAGAGGCGCATGGATTCGGTCAGTACGGCATGGGTGTAGGGAAGACTGTCCATGTCTTCCAGCTCCGGCGTCCGTCCGCCGAGGACGCGCGCCCATTCGTCGGCAAGCTTCCCTTCCACCTCCGGGTACTTTGAAAGCAAGACCCAGGTCCATGTGAGCGCGAGCGCCGTCGTCTCGTGTCCGGCCAGATAGAGCGTCATGGTCTCGTCGCGCAGTTCGCGATCTGTCATCCGCGAACCGTCCTCGCGCGTTGCCTCCAGCAGGCGTGTGAGCAGGTCGTCGCCAGGCTGTTTTCGTGCGCGGCCGGCGGCGATGAAGCCGAGCACGGTGCGGTCGAGCTCCGCGATCGCCCGGTTGAGGCGCATGTTTTCAGGCGTGGGAACCCAAAGCGGCGCCTTGATCACCCGGCGCAAGCGATCCGTCATGATATCAAAGGCGAGGTTCAGCGTGTCGGTGAAGTGTTGCCGGTCGCCCGCTTCTTCCAGGCCGAACAACGTCTTCAGGGCAATGCGGCTGGTGAGCTTGCTGAACTCGAAATCGATCTTCAGCCGATCGCCATGCGACCAGGCTTGCAGCATCTCGTTCGTGATCGCCGCCATGACGGGTGCATAGCTGCGGACCCTCGCCCGCATGAAGGCGGGCTG
>JARRPE010000025.1:0-11048 GCA_037383205.1 Methyloceanibacter sp. | reverse complement strand
TCGACCTTTACGCACTCAGCCGCTTCCTGCGCGACATAAAGCTGGGTTCGGCCGGAATCTCTTTCCTGTTGGAGGTGACCGACGACGGCGCCAGGCACGTCATCGCCCACCCGGCAGCGGCAGACCCCGACAACACCAAGCGGATCGACCTCACGCAGCCGGCGCCGGATGGCGGCGGCCGCGTCACGATTCGTGCCGAGGATATCGCCGATCCGCGCGTCGTCAGGTTCCTCGAGCCGCTGGGCGCGGACTTGACCGGCGTTCCTGCGTCGCTGCAGGAGCTCACGTTCGAGGTGGACGGCCGCACCTATCTCGGCAGCTACCGGCATCTCGGCCGGGAAGGCGGACCCAACTGGATCATCGGCATGGCGCTGCCCGAGGACGAAATCTTCGGGGACGTGCAACGGATGGCTCAGCTCATGGTCTATCTCGGCCTCGCCGGTGTGCTGGTGGCCGCCGCGTTGTCCGTCCTTCTGTCGAAGCGTATCGCCGGCTATCTCCGCGCCATCGCGGACGAAACCCGGAGGATCGGTCAATTCAGGCTCGATCCCAAGCCGCCGGTACAGAGCCGAATCCGCGAAATCAGCACACTTGCGAATGCGGTCGAGGAAATGAAGACCGGTCTCAGGTCGTTCCAGAAATACGTGCCGGCCGATTTAGTCCGCCTACTGCTGGAATCCGGCGAGGAGGCGAAGCTCGGCGGCGCGCGCACCGAGATCACCGTTTCCTTCTCCGACCTCGAGGGCTTCACCTCCATTTCGGAGACGTTGCCCCCCGACACGCTTGTGGAAATTCTCGCACGCTATCTCGACGAGATGACGGGTGAGATTCTTCAGCAGGGCGGAACTGTCGACAAATTCATCGGCGACGGAATCATGGCGCTTTGGGGAGCGCCGCGCTCTCAAGGCCGCGATGCGCTCGGCGCCTGCCGCGCGGCGCTCGGCAATCGCGCAAGGCTCGCGCGGTTGTGCGAGGACTGGGAGAAGAAACATCCTTATCAGCGACGTGACGCGGGGCGCAGTGGACGACGTCATCGTCACCCGACCCATCGACAAGGTCGGCGTCAAGGGACGCCAGGAAGGGATCTTGATCTACGCTTTGGTCGGTGAACGCGATGCTTTGTCCGAGGACGAGACTGCCTTTGCGCAGGCCTGCACTGAAGCCACGGAGCTCTATTTCAAGCGGGAGTGGAAGGCTGCGGCCACCGCGTTTGCAGCCGTTCTGAAGCAAGATCCGGATGATGCGGCCGCGAAGATCATGCGGGACCGCTGCGAGGCGTTTGCCGCATCGCCACCGCCGGCGGACTGGGACGGCGTGTCTCATGCGCCGAAGTAGAGGCCACATCGCAGCGACCGCGGCCGAAACCCGCCTTGCGTATGATGCCGCTCGGCAGTAACGATCCCCGTGCGGAACGGCCAAGCGGGCCCGATGACCCGAGCGGATCGGACGACAAGACGGTCTAGATCGCGCTGTTCTACGACTTTCAATGCCGAACGGGGACGACATGGCCGACAAGACCTATCCTTGGAAGATCGCCTGGATCACGGGCGCGTCGGGCGCAATTTGCGGCGAGATCGCCCGGCGCCTGGCTGATGCGGGCGTGACGGTGGCGGCCACCGCGCGCCCCAGCGAGAAGCTGGATGAGCTGGCCGCTTCCAGCCCCAACATCACCGCCTTTCCCGCGGACGTCCTGGATATCGATGGGCTCAAGGCCTGCGCGGCGAAGGTCGAGGCCGAGTTCGGGCCGATCGATCTGGCGCTGCTGGGGGCGGGAATGTACGTGCCGTTCGATATCCGCAACATCGACGCCGAAGGTTTCCGGCAGACCATGGCGCTCAACGTGGACGGCGTGCTGAACGGCGTCGCGGCCGCGCTGCCTTCGATGCTGGTGCGTGGGGAGGGCCATCTTGCCATCATGGGCTCGCTGTTCGGCTATGCCGGTTGGCCGGGCAATGGCGGCTACGGGGCCAGCAAGGCGGCCGTCATCAACCTCGCGGAGAGCCTCAAACTCGAGCTGCGCGGGACCGGTGTCGACCTCACGCTCATCAATCCGGGCTTCGTCGATACGCCGCTCAACGCCTCCTACGACCCGAAGAAGAAGCTCTTCGTGATGTCGAAGGAGCGATGCGCGCGGAAGATCCTGGAGAAGCTGCCGAAGCGGCCCTACGAAATCGCCTTTCCGCCCCAGGTGGCGCTTTTCCTCAAGACCGTGCGCAACCTGCCGCGCGCGGCATCGTTCCCGCTCGTGCGGTGGTTCATCAAGGCGACGGGCGCGTAAGCCTTACGCGGCCTTGGTGCGCGGCGGCGCCATGAACTCAGGGCCGACCGGGTCCGTGATCGTCCTGGCGAGGATCCCGTCGATCTCCGCCATGGTTGCGGGGTCGATGTGCCAGCCTGCGATCCCGGACACCGCATCGAGCTGCGCAGGGCGGCGCGCGCCCCACAGTGCCACCGTGTCGTCCTGATCGAGGATCCACCGGACCGCGAGCGCCAGAACCGACTTGCCGAACTTGTCGCGGGTAAGCGCGTCCAACTCGGACACGGCGGCGAGGTATTGCCCGCGGCGGCTCGGTTTGAATGTCGGGTCCATCTTGCGCAGATCGTCGCCCTCGAATGTGGTGTCTTCGGTCATCTTCCCGGTCAACAGTCCGCGGCAGAGCGCGCCATAAGTCAGTGCGACAATGCCGTGCGTCCTCGCATAGGGCAGAATCTCCTCCTCGGCGCCGCGTTCGAAAAGATTGTAGGGCGGCTGCACCGTGGCGATAGGCGCGGCCGTTCCGAAGCGTTCCATCTGCGCGACATCGAAATTACTGACGCCGATGGCGCGAATCTTCCCTTCGCGTTTGAACGCGTCGAGCGTCTCGGCCGTGACTTCGAACGGCGTCGCATCGTCGGGCCAGTGAATCTGGTAGATATCGATCACATCGGTCCGGAGCCGCCGCAGCGAATCTTCGAGTTCCTGCCGCAGACGTTCCGGCGTGGAATTGCGGCGCGGGCGGCCGCTGCTCCAATCGAGCCCTGCCTTGGTGGCGATCAGAACATCGTCGCGCCGTCCCTCGAGCGCACGCCCGACGATCTCCTCGGAGTGGCCGAAGCCGTATACGGGCGCCGTATCGACAAGGTTGATGCCGAGATCGAGCGCGCGGTGGATCGTGGCGAGCGCATTATCGTCGTCGGCGCCGCCCCACATCCAGCCGCCGATCGCCCAGGTGCCGAGCGCGATGCGCGATGCGGCAAAGGGAAGTCCCGGAATGCTGATCTGCTCCATCGGTGCGGTCTCCGTCGGTCTGGAGGATCGTCGGTGCGTTCGGTCCGGGCGCTATGACAGCAAATCGCGGAAGTGCTGATCGAGGAACCGTTCCTTGGGATCGCGTTCTGCTCGCGCCGCGGCGAATTTCTGCAGACGTGCGCCGAAGGCCCGCCGCGCCATCTCGCGGGTGATGAACGGCGTCTGATTGAAGAGCGGCGTTCCGCCATGCTCGCTGCAGAAGTCGTTATAAGCGTGGAGAAACTCTTCCCATTCCCGTCCGCCCGTGGAGGCGGGATCGATGCTCATGCCGGGGCCTTCCCACGTGTAGGAGAACAAGGCCTCGCAATCGCGGCTGATCACATAACCGACGGAGGGCAGGTTACAGCGAAAGCCCGTGCCTTTCTCGTAGGCGATGCAGAAGTCGCAATACCGCTCGAGGATGTCGAAGAAGTCTGTCTCGCGGAACGACCACATGCTGAACAGGTAGAACACCGCCGGTTTGCGGGGATAGGTGATGATCTGCGCATGGGGCCAGCTATGGCTGTACCGCATGAGCCGCACCATCAGTTGCCGCTGGATGTAGAAGAAGGCGTCATGCGCGGACGTCCGCCATTTCTTGTTCTTGATATTCGTGTCGATCCAGGTCGCGACGGCCGGCGCCCACTGTTTCCAGAACTTGTTGCGGTATTGCCAGCGGAGCCGCGACGTCGGCTTCTTGTCCGGATGCTGTTTACGCAACTCGACCACCACGCGGCGCGCATACGGGTAGATGTAGTACATGACCGCGTGGCCGCGCGCCTTGTACACGGGCAGGAATTTGCGGAACTCGTCGATGCTGAGGCCGTAGTGCCGCACTTCGAGGGCCTGCGTCGGGCGCACCTTGATGGTGACCTCGAAGATGAGCCCGAACATGCCGTAGCTCGTGCGGAACAGCTGCATCTCCTGAGGATCGTTCGCCTCCGTGATCTCCTTGATCTGGCCGTTCGGGTCCACATAGCGAATTCCCACCACATAGGAGCTGACCTGCCCGTATTCACCGGGGAAGGAGCTGTCCTTGGTGGCGGCGCAGGCAAAGGCGGCCAGAGTCGTGTTGCCGATTTCCGTGGTGATGTAAGGCTGCAGGCCGCGCGCCTTCAGGGCCTTGGCGAGATCGCCGTGGGTCACGCCGGCCTCGACGGTGACGGTGTCCTCGGTGAAATGCAGAATCCGGTTCATGGCCGTCATGTCGACCATGGTGCCGCCTTCGTCGTCGCCATTCATGCGCGCGGTCGAGTGCATCGAGCCGGCGGGGCGGACGGGGGTCGGGAAGCGTACGGTATCGGTGACGATCTCGACGAGATCCTCGACGTTTTCGGGCCTGACCTTCACGCGTGGGTGGTAGGTCCAGGTGCCATCCCAGTTCTTGATCGTGACGTCCTGCTCGCTGTCCATGAAATTCCCTCAACTCGCGGCGCTGGCTGTTGAAGCCAGTGACCATACGGGTAACTTCCCTAGAATTCAGGCACAAGGGAAATGCCGTCCCGCTATTACAGAGCTTTCCTCAAGCGACGGCGACTTGAGCCAAATCAATGAGCCAAGGCCAAATTCCTATGGGTTGATGCAAGAGACCGGGAGTGCTTTGGTCTGCCGTAATTTGGAGCTAGTCTTGGGTGCTTATGTCGCACCGATGCTCTTGGAGGTGACGTGAGGCGATACTGCATTATAGGCGCCGGCGCTTGCGGGTTGCCCGTGGTGAAGCGGTTCGCGGAGAGCGGGATCGACTTCGACTGCTTCGAGGCGGAGAGCGACGTCGGGGGCATTTGGAACCTCGACAGTCCCCATGCCGTGTACGGCTCGACCCACCTCAATTCCTCCGCGAAACTGACCCGCTATCTGGACTTCGACTTTGCGGAAGACTGGCCGGTCTATGCGAGCGCGGCCCAGGCGCAAGACTATTTCCGTGCCTATGCACAAGAGTTCGGCCTTTACGATCACATCACCTTCAACACACGCGTCGAGAACATCGAACGCACCGGTGATGGCTGGCGCGTCACGATTGCGGGAGAAAGCGAGCCGCGCCGCTATGACGGCGTGGTGATGGCAACGGGACACCACTGGCATCCCTTCGTCCCGGACTATCCCGGCAGTTTTGACGGCGAGATGCTGCACTCCCACGACGTGAAATCGAAAGCGCAGCTGAAGGACAAGCGCGTCCTCGTCGTGGGCGCCGGCAATTCGGCCGTCGATATTCTCGACGATGCCGCGCATGACGGTAAGGCCGCGATCCATTCCATGCGCCGTACCTATTACTTCTTCCCGAAGCTTCTGTTCGGGAAGCCGACCGATGCGGTTATCGACCGGATCAGCAGGGCGCCGGTTCCCCGCAAGGTCATGTACAAGCTCTACAAGCTCGGCATGCGTGTCTTGATCGGTCCGCACGATCGTTACGGCTTGCCCAAGCCCGATCACGATCTTTTCGAGGCCCACCCGACAGCTTCGAACACCTATCTGGACCATCTCGTCCATGGGCGCGTCGTGGCCAAACCTGGCGTCAACCGTCTGGAAGGCCGCCGTGTTTATTTCACCGACGAGACCTTTGAAGACGTCGACATGGTTATTTGGGCCACGGGATTCCAAGTTCATTTCCCGTTCATGGACGACTCATACGTGCTCGACGAGCAAGGCTGGTCGAAGCTGTTCATTCACACCTTCCACCGTGAGTGGGACGACTTTTTCGCCGTCGGTCTTTTCGATCCGGCCGAGGGCGGGGTCTGGCAGGTTGCCGACCACCAGGCGCGTCTCATCGCGGCCTTCATTACCGCCCAGGAGAAGGATCCGGAGCGGGCCGCATGGTTCCGCGATTTGAAGCGGGACGGTGCGCCGGATATCGGCCATGGCATCAAGCGTCAGGACACGCCCTGGCACCGGTTCGAGATCCACCACTTGCGCTTCCGCCGCTACATGAAGGGCTTGCTGAAGAAGTTTGGCGATTGCGCGTTGCCCGCCGGGGAAATGCGCACCATGGGCGAGAGCGCGGCCCCGACGCCGCCGAAGGACGAGACGCTGAAGCTTGCGTCCTAGCGTGGGGAAGCCGCACCGCGGGCCAATGAACAAGACATAGAAAAAGGCCCGGAGGACAATCCTCCGGGCCTTGTTACTGCTTAGGGCGATGAACCGACTAGGACGCGGTCACCGTGGCGGCGGTCTTCTCGACGGCCTTCTCAACCGGCTTGTACGCGTCGCGAGCCACAGAGGCATACATCTCGCTGATCTTCGTCATCTCAGCCATCCAAGACTCGTAAGACTTCTTGGCATACTCGGACTGGATTTCGATGGCATGCTCGAGGGACTTCGCGCCGACGAGCTTCTCGAAGGTCGCGGTCGCGTCGGCGAACGCCTGCTTCGTGTAGTCGGTGAACCTGGCTCCGATGTCCTGGAAACCCTTGTTCATCTGGCCATAGGACTTGACCACGGCTTCGTAGTTGTCCTTGCCAAGCTTCTGAAAGTCGTTGGTGGCCTTATCAAACGCAGTCTTATCAAATTCCATCATGTCAGTGCTCCTTTCTGAATATGAGCGCCGGTGAACTACGCTGTTTACATAGTGCAGTGCACAATGGAGTTCAAGGGCATTGTGCAGTGCACAATACGAAGGTCGTATGGCCCCCATTTTCGTTGGTTTTCATGGGAAGACGCGGGATTCAGGGTGTCTTGCGGTCAAGGAACTCTTGGGGCACGCGCCACGAGTCGGGGAAGTATCGATTGCCCCAGCGGGCCATGGCCTGAAGCACCGGCAGCAGGGCTTCGCCCCGCTCGGAAAGCCGGTATTCGTAGCGCTTCGGCCGCTCCTGGTAGAGCGCCTTCGTCACCAGGCCCTCGCGTTCCATCATGGCCAGACGATCGGTGAGAACGTTCGTCGCGATCCGCTCGGGCGACTGAAGAAACTCAGAAAATCGCCGTTTTCCTAACAAAAGGTCGCGCAGAACCACCAGCGTCCAACGATCCCCGACGATATCAAGTGTCAGGGCGACAGGGCAACCTGATCGCGAATCAGCCATGCATGAAACTATATCACTTTTCGATTGCAAGTTACAAGTGACTATCTATCGTAGGGGTGGCACTGGAGGAAGGGCCTTCGAGCACGGCGGGAACGCAAGGAGGGCATCATGGCGGGTCCGGACAAGGGCGAGAGCAATACGGCAGGCGAGGGGCCGGCAACAGAGGAGCGCGGCGGATACGCGGGCGGATGCCTGTGCGGTGCGGTCCGCTACGAGGGTGCGGCGGGACCGGACTTTGTTGCCCATTGTCACTGTGACGATTGCCGCAAGACCAGCGGGACCGATCATGCGACCCATATGATCGTCGCCGAGGACGGATTTGCCGTCTCCGGAACTTTGAAATTCTTCGACTTCCCGGTCGACAGCGGCAGCATCGTCAGCCGGGGGTTTTGCCCCGAATGCGGTTCCCCGATCGTCTCGCGAAATTCGAACATGCCCGGCAGGGTCTTCGTGCGCGTCTCGAGCCTCGACGATCTGGAAATCGCCAAGCCGCAGATGATTGTCTACGCGAGCCGGGCTCCGTCCTGGCGCCCTCTCGATCCCGCCCTGCCGGCCTTCCCGGAAATGCCTCCAAGGGGCTAAATAGCGTGATCCAGCGGCGTGCGTCCGCAGCGGAACCCGTGAACGGAGCGCCACAATTGCTTGAGTGGGGAGGCTTGCAACCGTAAACCCATTGTATGGCACTGAGGCGCGCTCATCTCCTGGATACGGCCAGACGCTGGACGATCCCCAATCTGAAGCATTTCCAGGAGACGCGGCAGACGACGGTCTGGCTTCTGGCGCCGCTGATCGGCTTGGCCACGGGCATCGCGGCAATCCTGTTCCGCCTCGCCATCGGCCTGTTTCAGTGGCCTTGGCTCCAGACAACGTCGGAACACGTCGCGGCGGCGGCGCGGGACCAACCCTGGTGGGTGGTCATGCTGGCGCCTGCCGTCGGCGGTCTGCTTGTGGGCCTCCTGTTGCGTTATGCGCTGACGGCCAAGAGAACCGTGGCGGTGCCGGACGTCATGGAAGCGCGCGTCAATGGCGGGCGGGGCCTTCATCTCGGACAAGGATTGATCAGCGCGCTGACAAGCGCTCTGTCGCTTGGGTGCGGCGGCAGCGCCGGTCGTGAGGGACCGATCGTTCATCTCGGCGCCAGCATTGCCGTCTCCCTCTCGGAGAATCTCAATCTGCCCAACGCCGCGCGGCGCACGTTGCTTGCCTCGGGCGCGGCAGGGGCCGTGGCCGCCTCGTTCAACGCGCCGATCGCCGGCGTACTGTTCGCGCAGGAGGTCATTCTCGGTCACTTCTCGATCCGCACGTTCGTCCCGCTGGTGCTTTCCTCCGTCGTGGCCACCATCGTTTCGCAAGCCTGGTTCGGGGATGTGGCGGCGTTCGTCGTCCCGAGCTACGCCATTGTGTCCTACCTCGAAGTGCCGGCATTCGTGCTGCTCGGCATTGTCGCGGCGGCCGTCGCGGTCGTCTTTCAACTGATGATCCTCGGCACCGACTGGACCGCCCGTAACGTCAAGATGCCCCTCGTCATGCGGCCGGTGATCGGCGGCCTGATGGTCGGCATCATCGCCATCTGGTTTCCCGAGGTCCTGGGCGTGGGATACGACACGACGGACGCGGCCCTGAAGGACCAGCTGACCATCGGCATGATGCTGCTGCTGATCGTGCTGAAGACCGTGGCGACGGCGATCACGCTCAGCTCGCGGTTTGGCGGCGGCGTGTTTTCGCCGGCCCTTTATCTCGGCGCCATGACGGGCGGCGCGTTCGGTCTCATCGCGGCTAATGTCTTTCCGGAGGTCGGCTCCAGCGAGGGGCTCTACGCCATTCTCGGCATGGGGGCGGTGGCCGCGGCCGTGCTCGGCGCGCCGATCTCGACCACGGTGATGGTGTTCGAGCTGACCGGCGGCTTCGAACTGAGTCTCGCGCTCCTTCTCACGGTCGCCGTCGCCAACGGCATCAACCAGGCCATCCTCGGCCGCTCCCTGTTCCAGGCGCAGCTGGAATCGCGCGGGATCGTCCTGCACGAAGGGCCCCACCGCACGATCATGAAGGATCTGCGCGTATCCGACATCATGCGCCAGTTGACGGAAGACGAGCCCACCGAGTTGCCCGAAGGGGAACGCGAACGCGCCCTGACGGCCAGCGAGACGCTGGAAACGGCGTTGCGTGCATTCGATACGCTCGGCGCGGAATCCTTGCCTGTCGTCGACCCTCACGATCGCAGCCGCATCGTTGGGCGGATATCCCAGGCCCATGCGCTGCGGGCGTTCAACAAGGAACTCATCGCGACGAGTGTCGAGGAACACCACTAAGCGCGGCTGACCTGGATATGGCGTGCCGCCCAAGGCGCGGCGCGTGGGACCTGTCACAAGAGTGAAATATTTAGAGGCTCTCCTCGCAGCCGAGGGGAGAACATGCCGAAAGCTCAGGTCACGAACGCCGAAACGGTTGCCGTTCCGCCTGCGGGTGGCGAGCCTTCCGCGAACTGTTGTCCGGGGCTCGTCTGGGCATTCCATTTCAGCGCCGACGGCGCATCGCGGGAACTCTCGGAATGTGCCTTGCCGCCACATGTGGCCGGCCGCAGGGGTCGAGGAGAAGTCGGTGGCGCTCAGCGACGAGCTCGATCTCGTCGAGGAACGCTTGATCGTCGATCTGGACGACGACATCCCGAAACGGCTCGCGCAGTGCCGGCGCCTTGCCGTGCGGCTCCACCGGCTATTGGCGACGCAGCGGTCCGCGATTGGCCGTTTCGAGCAGAATACGTGGCGAACCACGGGCAAGGCCCACGACCTCAAGACGAGCCAGGTCGCGCAGCGTCTCGACTGGCTCGATCACGAGATGGTCGCCTTGCGGGACCGCGCGCACCTCCTGCAGGAAGAGGTTTCCTTGCGGATGACCGATCAGACCAACCGCAACCTTCAACTGCTGACGATCGTGACAACCGTGTTCCTGCCCGCCGGCGTGATCTCTTCGATCTTCGGCATGAATGTTGGCGGCCTGCCGCTGGAGCACGACCGTTCGGGCTTTATCGTGACCATGCTGCTGCTTATCGGGGTGCCGGGCCTCGTCTTCCTAATCTTGAAGCGGCTCGGGATGCTCCGGCGCTAAGCTTTCGCCTTGCGCGCCTTCTTGGCGGCGCGGCGGGGATTATGCTCGAAATAGTGGGTATCGACGGTGCCCAAGACCACGATGGTGACGGCGATGCCGGCCGGCTTCAGCTCGGTCTGGACCCCTTCGGCAAAGCCTGCCAGCGCGCGGCGTGCGGCGATATAAGCACTCGCGTTCGGCCAGGCGAGATAGGAGGCGGGCGAGGTCACGAAGACGATACCGCCGGAGCCGCGCGCGATCATCGCCGGCGCGAACGACCGGGTGAGCGTGAAGGCGGCAAGATAGGGAACAGCCATCATCTCGGCCGCTTCTTCGGGAGACGTATCGACAAGAGGGCGCCAGCGGCCGGCGCCTGCATTGTTCACGAGAATGTCCGGGGTTCCGATCTCGGCAACGATGCGCGCTGCCGTGTCCAGCGTCTCGGCTCTGTCCTGCAGGTCGGCCGTGAACGCCGTCGCCGTGCCGCCCGCATCGCGCACGTCGTTGGCAACGCGGTCCAGCCGCTCGGCATTGCGGGCCAGCAGGACGACGTGTGCTCCGTCGCGTCCGAACCGCCGGGCCGTGGCGGCGCCGATGCCGCTGGAGGCGCCCGTGACGACGACTAATTTTCCGCCCATTGGATTCCCTTGTGTCTTGGTGGTGAATTTATCTCATGGGCT
>JARRPE010000024.1:0-9586 GCA_037383205.1 Methyloceanibacter sp. | reverse complement strand
CCAGTCGAGCGGCTGGCGATAATGGGTGCGCAACATGTTCAAGCGGAGCGCCTCGCCTGGCCAGGCATAGCCCTGCCAACCCGTCAGCAGCTCGTGCACCGTGACGAAGTTGCCGAGGCTCTTCGACATCTTCTCGCCTTCCACCTGCAGGAAGCCGTTATGCATCCAAACCTGCGCCATCACGTCGGTGCCGTGGGCGCAGCGCGACTGAGCGATCTCGTTTTCGTGGTGCGGAAAGACGAGGTCGATCCCGCCGCCATGAATGTCGAACACCTGGCCGAGATGGGCCGCCGACATGGCCGAGCATTCGATGTGCCAGCCGGGACGCCCTGGCGCCTCGATACTGCCTGGCGACGGCCACGACGGTTCACCGGGCTTCGACGGCTTCCACAGCACGAAATCCATCGGGTCCTTCTTGAACGGCGCGACCTCGACCCGCGCGCCCGCCATCATCTCGTCCACGGACCGGCCGGAAAGCTTCCCGTAGTCCGGCATCGACGAAACACTGAAGAGCACGTGGCCCTCGGCCACATAGGCGCTGCCTTTGGCGATCAAGCGGTCGATCATGGTGCACATCTGCGCGATATGCTCGGTCGCGCGGGGCTCCACCGTCGGGTCGAGCGCACCGAGCGCATGCATGTCGTTGTGGAACTGCGCCTCGGTCTTCTCGGTGACCTTGCGGATCGCCTCGTTCAGCGGCAGTTCGGGGTAGTCGCGGGCCGCGCGCGCATTGATCTTGTCGTCGACGTCCGTGATGTTGCGAACGTAGGTGACGTGATCGGACCCATAGACGTGCCGCAGCAGGCGAAACAGCATGTCGAACACGATGACAGGCCGGGCATTGCCGATATGCGCGTAGTCGTAGACGGTCGGCCCGCAGACATAGAGGCGCACATTGCCCGGATCGAGGGGCGTGAAGGCCTCTTTGCGTCGGGTGAGCGTATTGTAAATCGTAAGCGACACTGACAAGCCCCTTCGGCTCGGGCCCGCCGGATGTTCGTTTGTGATGGATTGAGTAAGTAAAAGGATGAACGACCCGTGCGAGCTATTTTGCTAGCGCGGAATAATGCAGCCAGAAATGCTAAAGTTCGATTGCGGGTTCATCATCTTGGCCCCGCTTATGGCGGTAAACCGCCAAATCGTCAAGCAAACCATCTTATTCGTGCCGCATTGACCGCCAATTCTCGGCGCGCATAATGCTGAATTGAGGTTTCCCCAAGGATTGGATTGACCGTCGTGAGGATCCATCGCGGTTTTGGGCGCGTTTTGGCGCCAAACGCGGCGCATCCGGCGCCATTCGGAGCGCGGGCCGTTGCCGGCCTGAGCGTGCTGATTCTCGGCTGCCTGACGCTTGCCGGCGATGGCTTTGCCCAATCGGAGCAGGATATCCGCTGCATGCAGCTGCAGCAGGAGCTGGATGCGGCCAGCGGCGGCGGTGGCGCCAATCCCGAGCTGATCGCGCTCAATCAGGAAATCAACCAGGCCACGCAGGCGCACCGGGCCGTGAAATCGGAAATGGACCGGGCCGGAGGCTATGAGCGCATGCTGATCTTTGGCCGGGCTCTCAAGCGGACCCCGCAGTGTCTCGGGCTGAATGCCCGGGTGGAGGATGCACGGCGCCATGTCGAACGCCTGAAGGCGCAGCGCGCCTCGCTGGGCGGTGGCGGCAACCGGCGCCGCCAGCAGGAACTGCAACGCGCCATGCAGCAGAACGGCTGTAGCGGCGTGCCTCAGTCGGGCGGCGGTTTCTTCGATTTCTTCGGCGGGCCGCGCCAGGAATACCAAACGCCGATCTACCGCAGCATCAACCCCAACGGCCGCTACCGCACCGTGTGCGTGCGCCTGTGCGACGGTTTCTATTTCCCCCTTCACTACTCGACCTACGGCAGCCGCGCGGCGCAGGACGCGCAGAAGTGTCAGGCCAGTTGCGCAGCACCGGCCGAACTCTACGTCTACCGGAACCCGGGCCAGGAGATCGAACAGGCGATCTCGCTGAGCGGCTCGCCCTACATGGATTTGCCGGTGGCGCTGCGCTACCGGAAGGAGTTCGTGAAGGGCTGCTCGTGCAAAAAGTCCGAGTACGACCCGATGGCGATCCAGGAGGCCAACCAGAGGGCGCAAGGCATGCCGGCCGACGGATCGACGCAAGCCGCGGCCGCACAGCAGGCGCCGGCGGCCCCTGCTGCCCAGCCCGAACCGAGCGGTCCGCCGCAGCAGCTCAATCTGGATATCGGCGGCGCATCGCCGTCGGAGCTCCAGATCACCCCGCCGCCGCAGGCTGGCCAGCAGTCGGCGCCCACCTTGCAGGTTCAAGTGCCCCCTGGCTTCCAGGCACCGCCGCCAGCGGCGCAGGCCCCGGCGCAACCAGCGCCCCAAGCCGCTTCAGAGGCCCCGCCGCAAGGGCAATCTTCGTTCGTCAAGAAATCCGCGCCGAGCGCGAACTAGCGTTCGGGACTACGCCGCCTCGCCGCGAAGGCGCTTAAGCGCCCGCGTCCGGCCGATCAGCGGCAGCAGCTGCTTGAGCTCGGGCCCATGGGGCTGACTCGTCAGGGCAAGCCTTAAGGGCTGGAATAACGCTCTTCCTTTGGCGCCCGTCTTCGCCTTCACAGCGGCTGTCCAGGTCCCCCACGTGTCCTCGCCCCACGGCTCGGGCGGCAGGAGATCCGCGGCCGCAGCGCAGAAATCGCGGTCTTCGATAACCGGCTCGATCGGTCCGGTCACGACAGCCCACCACTGCTTGGCATCGTTGAGCACCTCGAGATTGCCCCGCACCGCGTCCCAGAAGTCTTCGCCGCCGCTCACGCCAAGATCCGCCAGCCGGCTGGCAACGGCGGAGAACGGGCAGTCATGCAGCAACTTCGCGTTCAGGAGACGCAACTCATGCGGATCGAACCGGGCCGGCGCCCGCGAGAGCTTGCCGAAGTCGAAGGCCTCGCCGAGTTCGTCCAGATTGTCGTGGGGCGCGATCGGATCGCTGGTTCCGATCGTCGCCGCATAGCTGACCACGGCAAGCGGTTCGAACCCCTCCTCGCGCATGCCCTGGATGGATAGGGACTTGTCGCGCTTCGACAAAGCCTGCCCCTCGGCGCCCACGAGAAGGTTGTGATGTCCGAAACGCGGAGCTTCCGCGCCCAGCGACACGAACAGCTGAATCTGCGGCGCCGTGTTGGCCACATGGTCCTCGCCGCGAATGACATGGGTGACGCCGAGATCGATGTCGTCGACCACGCTCGGCAGCGTGTAGAGGAAGGTTCCGTCGCCGCGGATCAGGACGGGATCGGACAACGAGCCCGCGTCCACATGCTGCTGTTCGCGCACGAGATCGTCCCAAACTACATCGCGCGGCTCCAGTTTGAAGCGCCAATGGGGTTTGCGCCCCTCGACCTCAAACGCCGCCTTCTCTTCGTCGGTCAAATTGAGCGCCGCACGGTCGTAGACGGGCGGTTTACCGCGCGCGAGCTGGCGCTTGCGTTTGAACTCCAACTCTTCTGGCGTCTCATAGGCCGGATAGAGCCGTCCCATCTCTTTCAACTTCGCGACGGCCGCATCGTATCGCGCGAGCCGGTCCGACTGCCGGACCTTCTCGGACCACTCGATGCCCAGCCAGGCGATGTCCTCCTCGATGCCGCGCGCGAACTCCTCCGTCGAGCGTTCCTTGTCCGTGTCGTCGAGGCGCAAGATGAAGTCCCCGCCGGCCTTCCGCGCGAACAGCGCATTGATGATCGCGGTGCGGATATTGCCGGCGTGCAGCCGTCCCGTGGGGCTCGGCGCGAAACGGACGGTGACACTCATTTAGAGGCTCTCGCGGAACTTGTTGGTGATCGGGTAGCGCCGGTCGCGGCCGAAATTACGCTCGGTGATCTTGACGCCGGGCGCGGCCTGACGGCGCTTGTACTCGGCGAGATAGAGCATCCGCTCGACCTTCTGCACAGTCTCCATGGGATGCCCACGCGCGGCGATCTCCGGCACGGAAAGCTCCTGCTCCACGAGACAATTGAGAATGTCGTCCAGCACCGGATAAGGCGGCAGCGAATCCACATCCCGCTGGTCGGGCTTCAATTCAGCCGACGGGTCCTTCGTCAAAACGTTCTCCGGAATGACCACACCGTCCGGCCCGAGACATCCTTTGGGCCGGTTCTGGTTGCGGTAGCGCGACAGCGCGTAAACTTGGCCCTTGTAGAGATCCTTGATGGGGTTGAAACCCCCGTTCATATCGCCATACAAGGTCGCATAACCAACTGAAACCTCTGACTTATTACCCGTTGTCAGCACGAGCGGCCCGAGCTTGTTCGACACCGCCATCAGGAGCGTGCCGCGCGTGCGCGACTGCAAATTTTCGGCCGTGAATCCGTCAGGCGGACCGCCCAACACACCCGAGAGGCAAACCCCGAGCCCGTCGACCCCGTCGTGGATTGGCACAATGTCGTAGCGAACGCCCAGCGCCTTCGCGATCTGCTCGGCGTCGGTCAGGCTCTCGCTGCTGGTATATTCGTACGGCAGCATGATGCAATGAACCCGGTCGGCCCCCAGAGCGTCCACGGCCATGACCGCGCAGAGCGCCGAGTCGATCCCGCCGGAAAGACCCAGAACCACGCCTGGAAATCCGTTCTTGTTGATGTAGTCCCGAAGCCCGGTGACACAGGCGAGATAGTTGGCTGCGTCGCCGGCCTCGATCGCAGCGATCTCGCCTTGCGCGCAGCGCCAGCCCTCCGCGTCGCGGTGCCAGTCGGTGACGACCGCCGCATCCTGCCAAGCCGGCAATTGCACGGCGCATGTTTCCTCCGCATTGAGCACGAACGAGGCGCCGTCGAACACGAGTTCGTCCTGGCCGCCGAACTGATTGAGATAGATGAGCGGGCGCTTCGTTTCCGCCACGCGTGCCTCCGCCACGCCATAGCGGATCGCCTGCTTGCCCATCCAATAGGGCGAGCCATTGGGCACGATCAGAATGTCGGCCCCGGCCTCCGCGAGCGCGGCGCAAACGTCTTCCTCCCAGATGTCCTCGCAGATGGGTACGCCGAGCTTGAGCCCACGAAAGGTAATCGGCTCGGGGATCGGCCCTGGCGCGAAGACGCGCTTTTCGTCGAAGACCCCGTAATTCGGCAGCACATGCTTGTACCGCACGGCGGCAATCCGGCCCTCCGCCAGCAACGCGACGGCGTTGTAAACTTTGTCGCCCGCCGCCTCTTCATCCACCCACGGCAGACCCATCAGCATGGCCGGACCGCCATCGGCCGTTCGCGCCGCCAAGTCCTCGCAAGCGGCGCGCGCGGCGCGCTGCAAGGCCGGCTTCAACACGAGATCCTCCAGCGGGTATCCGGTCAGAAACAGTTCGGAGAAGACGACAAGGTCCGCGCCTTCGGCGGCAAATCCCTCCCGCAACCGCCATGCGGTTTCGAGGTTGCCGTCGAGATCGCCGACGACAGGGTTGGCCTGCGCAAGCGCGAGCTTGAATGAGTCCTTGGTTTCACTGCCCATGGAGTCAACTCAAACGGATGAAGTGCCGCCGCCGGAACCGGGTTGCCTTCGGCGGCAGGGCGTGCGCTCGGCGCGCCCCCAGCATCCCGCTTACTCGCCGGCCGCGATGGAGACCTGCGGCTCGGGCCGGGCTTCCCGCTCGCGGCGCAGACGCTCGGCCACAATGAATGCCAGCTCGATCGACTGATCGGCGTTGAGCCGCGGATCGCAATGGGTGTGGTACCGGTCCGACAGGTCGGTCTCGGTCACCGCCTTCGCGCCGCCGACGCATTCGGTGACGTTGTTGCCGGTCATCTCCACATGGATCCCGCCGGCATGGGTGCCTTCGGCGCGATGCACGTCGAAGAACGCCGCCGCCTCCTTGACGATCAGATCGAATGGCCGCGTCTTGTAGCCGCTGCCGGCCTTAATCGTGTTGCCGTGCATCGGGTCGCACGCCCACACCACCGACTTGCCTTCCCGCTCCACGGCGCGGATCAGCGCCGGAAGATGGTCGCCCACCTTTTCCGCGCCGAAACGGCAGATCAGGGTCAGGCGTCCCGGCTCGTTCTGCGGGCTCAGCAGGTCTATCAGCCGCAGCAGCTCGTCGGGGTCCATGCTCGGTCCGCATTTCACGCCGATCGGATTCTTGACCCCGCGCAGGAATTCGAGATGCGCATGGTCGAGCTGGCGCGTACGGTCGCCGGCCCACAGGAAGTGGCCCGACGTGGCGTACCAGTCGCCCGAGGTGGAATCGATCCGCGTCAGCGCCTGCTCGTAGCCGAGCAGCAACGCTTCGTGGCTCGTGTAAAGGCTCGTGGACCGCAGCTGCGGCGTATTCTCGGGCGTCAGCCCGATCGCGCGCATGAAGCGCAGCGTTTGGGCGATATCGTCGGAAAGCTCCTGGTACCGGTGACCTGCGGGGCTGTCCTGGACAAAGCCGAGATTCCACTGATGCACGTGCTCGAGGTTGGCGTAGCCGCCTTGCGAGAAGGCGCGAAGCAGATTCAGCGTCGCCGCGGCCTGACGATAGGCCATGTGCATGCGCTGCGGATCGGGGTTGCGATCCAGCTCCGAGAAATCGATGCCGTTGATGATATCGCCGCGATAGCTCGGCAGCGAGACCCCATCCGAGGTCTCGGTGGCCGACGAACGCGGCTTGGCGAACTGACCGGCGATGCGGCCGACCTTCACCACGGGCGACCCGCCCGCATAGGTGAGGACCACCGCCATCTGCAAAAACACACGGAAGAAGTCACGAATCGTATCCGGTCCGTGCTCGGCGAAACTCTCGGCGCAGTCGCCGCCCTGAAGCAGGAAGGCCTCCCCTTGCGCGACGCGGGCGAGCTTGGCCTTCAGCTCCCGCGCCTCGCCTGCAAATACCAGCGGCGGGAACGATGCGAGTTGCTGCTCGACTTCGGACACGGCTGCGGGATCCGGGTAATCCGGAACCTGCTCGATCGGTTTTGAACGCCAGCTATCGGGGCTCCAACGCGGTGCCATTCTCATTCTCCAGTTAAGTCCCCGCTATATAAGCATTTGAAATGACTGTGGCTAGCCGGGGATCGCGATCAATCCTCTATCGCGGGGCCTGCCAAATAACCGATAATGAAGTGGGAAGGAACCGAAACTCTTGCCTCAGCTGGAACACAGCCATAACCCTCGCGAAATCGCTCGCCGGCTGCATCACGGTCCGCGGGTCAGCTATCTGCGCGATTGGGTCTATGGCGGCATCGACGGCACGGTGACCACGTTCGCCGTCATGGCCGGTGTCGTGGGCGCCAATCTGTCGGCCACCGTGGTCGTAATTCTAGGCCTCGCCAACCTTCTCGCGGACGGGTTCTCCATGGCTGCGAGCAATTTCACCGGCACAAAGGCCGAGCGCGACGAATACGAGCAACTCCGCCGCATGGAAGAGCGCCATATCGACCTCGCCCCCGAGGGCGAACGCGAGGAGATCCGGCAGATTTTCCGGAGCAAAGGCTTCGAGGGAGAGGCACTCGAAACGGTCGTCACCGTGCTCAGCCAGCACCGGGAGAGCTGGGTCGAGGCGATGATGACGGAGGAGCACGGCATGGCCGCCGTCCAGCGCTCGCCCGCTCGTGCGGCGCTCTGCACGTTCATCGCCTTCGTTGTTTGCGGCAGCGTGCCTCTGCTCCCCTATCTTGCCAGGGTGGACCGGCCCGAATGGCCCTCTGCGATCATGACCGCCGCGGTCTTCTTCGCCATCGGCTCCATTCGCAGCCGCTGGTCGCCCAAATCATGGTGGTCTGCCGGATCCGAGACTCTCATCATCGGCATGCTCGCCGCGAGTGTCGCCTATCTCGTCGGCTATTGGCTGCAAGGGTTGGTCTAGCGGTCTTTGACCTCCCCGAACCGGGGCGAGTATGCGACACTCGCGGGCGAAACCGATTCATCCATCGAGATCGAGCTGAATCCCCATGGCGACCAAAGAACCCACATTCAGCATCGGCATCGAGGAAGAGTATCTCCTCGTCGACAAACAGACCCGCGATCTTGCGCCGGAACCGCCGGCCGAGTTGCTCGCCAAGGCCGAGGAAGCCTCGGGCGGCCAGGTCAGCCCCGAATTCCTTCGTTCGCAGATCGAGGTAGGCACGCATGTTTGCCGTTCGGTCCAGGAGGCCCGCGACCAGCTGATCGAACTCCGCTCGACGGTGGGCACGACCGCCGCGGAATTCGGACTCGCCCCCATCGCCGCCTCGACGCACCCTTTCGCGCATTGGGAGAGCCAGCACCATACGAACAAGGAACGCTACAATCTGCTCGCCAAAGATCTCCAGTTCGTGGTGCGCCGGCTGCTGATCTGCGGCATGCATGTGCATGTGGGAATCGACGACGACGACCTCCGGATCGACTTGCTGAGCCAGGCTCCTTATTTCCTGCCGCACCTGCTCGCGCTGTCGACCTCGTCGCCGTTCTGGCAGGGCGAGGCGACGGGCCTCAAGTCCTACCGGCTATCCGTGTTCGACGAGCTGCCGCGCACCGGCATTCCGCACACGTTCTCCAGCTACAGCGAATACGAGCGCACCATCGAACTCATGGTGAGCGCGGGTCTCATCGAGGACGCGACCAAAATCTGGTGGGACCTGCGCCCCTCGGCACGCTTTCCGACCCTGGAGATGCGCGTCACCGATGTGTGCCCCTTGATCGAGGACGCCATCGCGATCGCGGCCCTGTTCCAGTGCATCCTGCGTCTCCTGTACCGGCTTCGCAGACAGAACCAGCGTTGGCGTCACTACCCGCCCTTCCTCATTCGAGAGAACCGCTGGCGCGCGCAGCGCTACGGCATCGAGGAAGGTATGGTCGATTTCGGCCATGGGGCCATGGTGCCCTTCTCGCATCTGATCGAGGAACTGTTTGAACTCGTGGCCGAGGATGCAGCCTATTTCGGCTGCACCCGGGAGGTGGTTCATGCCCGCACGGTCCTGCAGCGCGGGACCAGCGCCGACCGCCAGCTGAAATGCTACGAGAATGCAAAGGCGAGCGGCGCGTCGGAGCACGAAGCCCTGGTCGCCGTCGTGGACCAGCTCGTTGCCGAGACGGCGGCTGTCCCCGGCGCGGACACCAGCACCATACTCGAAGGCGAGAACGCTTAGAGCGTCGTCGGCATCCTTCCAACCACGTTGAGCGCCAGCTCATATCGTCCGGGTACTGCACATATTGGATGCAGACCCGGGCAACGACACGCTATCCGATCAATACCATAACGTACCGTAATGCAATAGGAATTTGACAAATGCTTTTGTGCAGGAACCAGCCGTCGGATTTTACAAGTTATTAGTTGCGGCCTCTGAGGAGACGGCAAAATCGCATCAGGATGAGGCTCGCAGATGGGGCTCCGCTACCAAAATCTTTGCCAACGCGTGCGCCAATGCATGACGTCGGAGTTGGATCTCCAAACGCCCCAAGCAGGAACCACCGAAAAGGAAAAAGAAGAAACAGACGAAGCGAAGCTTCACCAAAGTACGTCAGATGAAGCATTTCCAGCCCAACGGGGAGATCTCACAGTTTGCATCGACGACCTGCGTGACGCTGCGGCACATCACGACGACGATTGGCTCGCGCAGCGCCTGGTCGAGGAAGCCATGAAATTGGATCGCAAACGCCA
>JARRPE010000023.1:4897-18040 GCA_037383205.1 Methyloceanibacter sp. | reverse complement strand
AGCGAACGAAGGGCACCCTCCCCAGTGCCTGCATGATGGGCAGAGCCAACTTGATCAGCCGCCATTTCGACGGGGGCCTGGGCCCAAGACCGCAGAAGGTCTTGGAGATGAACAACCCGCCCGTCTTCAGCACGGAAGCGATCCGGCCAAGATCCTCGTCCAGCGTCGGCAGCAGATGCAAGAGGTTGAAGCCCAGCACCGCGTCGAATGGCGTATTCTTGTCCGCAATCTCGCCGACGGCCGCCGTCGTGAACGCGACATTGCGCGCGCCTTGCTCGAAAGCCTTTTCGCTCGCGATTCGGATCATGCCGCTGGAGATGTCGCTGCCGATATATTCCTGGACGGCGTCGCAGAGGCGTAGGGCCGTGGTACCCGTGCCGCAGCCCAATTCCAAGACGCGCTGATCGTCCTTCAGGTAGTAGCGCGTGCGGTCGAGCGTGGCGTCGTAGGCCGCCTCGTTGGCGATCGGCTGCTTCGCATATTTCTCCGCCTGTGCGTCCCAAAACTGAGCTGCGTTGACCATGGCTGAGCTCCTTTCGTCAACGCAGAGTGCCATGCATTTTTCAAATGTGAATTGCCTAAATTCGCAGTTCATATATGCAAATTTGCATGAATTGGCAGGCAATTTCCTTTGATTGGACTCAGGTTCGGGCCTTTCTCGCGACCGCCGAGGAAGGCTCCTTCTCCGGCGCGGCGCGCGTCCTCGGACTGACGCAGCCGACCCTCGGCCGTCAGGTCGCGGCGCTCGAACGGGATCTCGGTGTCATGCTGTTCCAGCGGATCGGCCGCGTGCTCGAGCTGACGCCCTCGGGTCTCGAGCTCCTCGACCATGTTCGGGCGATGGGAGACGCGGCCCATCGCGTGTCGCTGGCGGCGTCGGGGCAAAGCCAGGCCATCGACGGGGTCGTCCGGGTCACGGCGACGAACATGTACGCCGTGTACTTCCTGCCGCCAGTCATCGAGCGCTTGCACGACATCGCGCCGAAATTGGAAATCGACATCGTGGCCTCGAACGAGCTGCGGGATTTGAGGCGGCGCGAAGCCGATATCGCGATCCGACACGTGCGCCCACAAGAGCCCGATCTCATCGGGCGGCTGGTCAACGAAAGCGACGGCAGCCTCTACGCATCGCAGCACTATCTCAGCAAGAACGGCCGGCCCCGGTCGCCCGCCGACCTCGAAGGGCATTACTTCATCGGCAGCAACAACCCGCAGGAGATGGTGAACTATCTCGAGCGGCTCGGGATCACGCCTGCGCAGGAGAATTTCCGTTTCGGTACCGACTGCGCCCTCGTCATGTGGGAGATGGCGCGCCAAGGCTTTGGCATTTGTCTGATGGCCGCCGCCATCGCCGCCAGAACACCTGGCATGGAACCGGTCTTCCCGGATATGGCGCCCATGAAGTTCCCGACCTGGCTCGTCGCTCACCAGGAACTCTATACGAGCCGCCGTATCCGCCTCGTCTACGATACGCTCGCCGAATTCCTCTCGAACCAGCGCGAGCATCCCTAGAAACCGGCTGCCTCCGGCACGGCCAAAGAGGGGCTCAAATGCTCAGTGCTCTGCTTACCGCCGTATTGGGTGTCGCCCAGCTGAGACATCGCACGTCTTGCGCGCCTTGTTCCGCATCAAAGGATGGGTGCGACAAATGTGCTAACGTTGTCGGCTCTTAGAGATTGGAGGCCGTCATGACCAATAGAAGGCTCGCCGACATCATTGGGGACCAGAGACTTCTGGCGCTCAGGGAGCATGCGCCGGTTCGGGAAGCCTGTCAGTGCATGTGGGAGCGCCGCAAGGGCTCGGTTCTCGTGATCGATCAGGACAGCCGACTCATCGGCATTTTCACGGGCCGCGACGCCGTCCGCGTCCTTGCCGAAGGACGGAACGCGGATGCCACGCCCCTGCTCGACGCCATGACGCCGAACCCGGTGACGGCGGCGCCCACGTCCAGAGCCATCGACGCGCTGCGCACCATGAGCGATCGCGGAATCCGTCATCTTCCCGTGGTCGAGAACCACACGATCTTCGGAGTCGTCTCACGCAACGACTTCAAAGGGGTCGAGATCGATCGCCTCGATGAAGACGATCATCTGTCGGAGTGTCTCCGCTAAGGATCGGCGCCGGCGAAGTTCCTAAGTCGCGCCCTGTTCGTACGTCAGGTTGGCCGGAGAGATCAGTACACCGAATTGTTGGCACCAGATCACCACGGACGGGAAGTCGTTGAGATCGACGCCCTCGGGGATCGCGTAGTTCTGGCTGCCCTTGAAGGCCCGTAAGCGGCCGAGATCCACATACATCGTGTCCTTCACGTCGTCCGACGACCGGATATCGGCCTTGGGCACGAGATAGACGTGGTAGTCGGGGCCGGGTCCCACCTCGAAGTCTTCGCCGAGAAACACCGTCTTCGGATGAACGCTGACCTCCCCTTTGCCGTAATGGATAGGATCGGCCGGATTGGCATGGATGAAGGTGCCCTTGGCGACAAGCGCGCCCGCCTCATTCCGGTCGAGCGTCTCCCTCGCCTCCGGCGGCGGGAACAGATACGGGAAGGCAAAGATACCGAGCCCCAAGCCCAGCACCACCCCGATTAAGATGCCTGAAAAGAACCCTTTGATGAACCGCCACATGTCCCCCCCTACATCGCCGTCGCCAGCACAAGACAAGGCTAAGAGCTTGCCATGGCGCGGCGATGAAGGCGAGCGGTGGCGAGCGGAGTTAGCGCGCTAGTGGACCTGCAACTCGCCCGCCACGAAGCTGAACTCCGTCGGCGAGATCAGCGCCTTGTGGGCCACGCGCACGCGATAGAGCGGTCCGTCCAGGCTGCTGCTCCAGAACTCCAGGAATTCGGAGAGCTTCGGGAAGCGCGGGGCAAGATCGAAATCCTGCCAGACATAGCTCTGCAAGAGTTCCTGGTGGTCGGGAAGGCGGTAGAGAATTTCGGCTGTGGTCAGAGTAAACCCAGCCAGTTGATCGGCGAAGGCCTGGTCCATTGGTCCTCGTCCCCCATTTTGGTCGTGTTCTTGACCCGTCGATGCTAGGACCGACCTGGAAGCAGGTCCAGCCGATTTATTGAGCAATATCAGCATATTGGCAGCAAACTGCTTGGAGTGCTAATTTTTTGGCACTCTCGTCTTGAAAGTGCCAATTCGCCGATCTACATAGCGTGCGAGCGGGGGCCGATTCTCGGGTAAACCCCTCGTTTCACGACAATTTTTGGACAATCTGTCTGGAGGAGTAAGCAAGATGAAGTTTCGTCCATTGCATGACCGCGTCGTAGTGCGCCGGATCGATGAGGACGAACGGACCGCCGGCGGCATCATCATTCCCGACACGGCCAAGGAGAAGCCGCAGCAGGGTGAAGTCGTTGCCGTGGGCCCGGGCGTTGCCGACGATAAGGGTCAGGTTCAGCCGCTCGACGTCCAGGTGGGCGACCGCGTGCTGTTCGGCAAATGGTCGGGCACCGAGGTCAAGATCGATGGCGACGACGTTCTCATCATGAAGGAGAGCGACATTCTCGGCGTCCTCGAAGGAGCCGCTGCCTCGAAGAAGAAGGCCGCGTAGCGCGAGACCGCTACCACCTCATCAGCAACGTTTAGCCGCACGCGCATCTCCGCAATCGCGGGCTGCGCCAAGCGGCCAAGTTCGAAGGAGTTACACGCAACATGTCTGCTAAAGATGTGAAATTTTCCCAGGACGCGCGCGAGAAAATGCTCCGCGGCGTCGACATCTTGGCCAATGCGGTCAAGGTGACCCTCGGCCCCAAAGGCCGCAATGTCGTCCTCGAGAAGTCGTTCGGCGCGCCCCGCATCACCAAGGACGGTGTGACGGTCGCCAAGGACATCGAGCTCGAGGATAAGTTCGAGAACATGGGCGCCCAGATGGTGCGCGAGGTTGCCTCCAAGACGGCCGACGAGGCCGGCGACGGCACCACCTCCGCGACCGTACTCGCCCAGGCCATCGTGAAGGAAGGCGCGAAGTCCGTCGCCGCCGGCTCCAACCCGATGGATCTGAAGCGCGGCATCGACCTCGCCGTCGGCAAGGTCGTCGAAGCCCTCCGGGAGAAGGCCAAGAAGGTCACCTCCAACGACGAGATCGCGCAAGTCGGCACCATCTCGGCCAATGGCGATGCCGATATCGGCCGCTTCATCGCCGAAGCCATGCAGAAGGTCGGCAATGACGGCGTGATTACCGTCGAGGAAGCCAAGAGCCTCGAGACCGAGCTCGAAGTCGTCGAGGGCATGCAGTTCGACCGCGGCTACCTCTCCCCCTACTTCATCACCGATGCCGACAAGATGCGCGTCGAGTTGGAGAACCCCTACATCCTCATCAACGAGGCGAAGCTCTCCAACCTTCAGTCCATCCTGCCGTTGCTCGAGGCCGTGGTGCAGTCGGGCCGTCCGCTCCTCATCGTCGCCGAAGACGTCGAGGGCGAGGCTCTGGCCACGCTCGTGGTCAACAAGCTGCGCGGCGGCCTGAAGGTCGCGGCCGTGAAGGCTCCGGGCTTCGGCGATCGCCGCAAGGCCATGCTGCAGGACATCGCGGTCCTGACCGGCGGTCAGGTCATCTCTGAGGATCTCGGCATCAAGCTCGACAACGTCACGCTCGACATGCTTGGCCAGTCCAAGAAGGTGGTCATCACCAAGGACGACACCACGATCGTCGACGGCGTCGGCAAGAAGAAGGACATCGAGGCCCGCGTGTCTCAGATCCGTCAGCAGATCGAGGACACGAGCTCCGACTACGACCGTGAGAAGCTGCAGGAGCGCCTGGCGAAGCTCGCCGGCGGTGTTGCGGTGATCAAGGTCGGCGGCGCCACCGAGGTCGAAGTGAAGGAAAAGAAGGACCGTGTCGACGACGCGTTGAACGCGACCCGCGCGGCCGTCGAGGAAGGTATCGTGCCGGGCGGCGGCGTTGCGCTGCTGCGTGCGCTCGAAGCCATCGAGTCCCTGCGGGCCGGTAACGAGGACCAGAAGGTGGGCATCAACATCGTCCGCCGCGCCCTTCAGGCGCCGCTCCGTCAGATCGCCGAGAATGCCGGCGAAGACGGTGCCGTCGTTGTGGGCAAGATCCTCGACAAGAAGGAGTACAACTTCGGCTACAACGCCGCGACCGGCGAGTACGGCAATCTGGTCAAGGAAGGCGAGATCGACCCGGCGAAGGTCGTTCGCACCGCCCTTCAGGATGCCGCGTCCGTGGCCGGCCTGCTCATCACCACGGAGGCGATGGTGGCCGAGATCCCGAAGAAGGCCGCGCCCGCCATGCCTGGTGGCGACATGGGCGGCATGGGCGGCATGGGTGGTATGGGTTTCTAAGCCTACACCCTTTCCGTCGCGTTCGTTCGGACGCACCGAGAAACGTAAAGCCGCGCCTTTGGGCGCGGCTTTTTTCTTTTGTGGTCCTAGGCTCGCTCTGCTGCCAGACCTTTTGCCAGCGCCAGCAGTTCGTCGCGATCTTGCCTGAAGCTGTCCTCGATCCAGCGCTGCTCGACCGCGCGCAGCATCTCGCCGATCTGAGGCCCGGAAAAATCGCCAAGCGCCGTGATGTCCGGTCCGCGCAAGGGGAACACCGGCGCCTCCCAGCGCTCGGTCAGCGTCGCCGCACGCCGCCAATCGGGATCGGTTGCGGGCGCCGCGCGGGTCGCCCAAGTCAAAAGCACCCGCGCGGCATAGTCGTCCGGCCCAAGCCGGTAGAGCTTGCGCTTGGCCGCCGCTTCGTCGGGCAGCGCATCGTCGAACGGCGCACCGGCGAGGGCGAGCAGCGCCTGTTCCGCATTGGAGAGCTTGAACCGGCGCGCAAGCCGCTTGGCGTCCTCGGGCACGAACACCGCAAGAGCCGCGACGCGCAGAATAGCGTCGGGCTCGCGGTCGAGCGCCGCCTCGATCTCGACCAGACGGTCGAAACGGGACAGCTGCGGGACGCTCCCCAGGATGTCGCAGAGCAGCCCATGGTCGAACAGGACCGACACCGCTTCGCCCGCGCGCGGCGCAACCATCAGACGTTTCAGCTCACTCGCCACGCGCTCGGCGGACAGCTTGGCGAGGCCCTTCCGTTCGCGCACGCAGGCCGACAGCCCTTCCGCATCGAAGGCGCCACGGCCGTAGGATGCGTTGAAGCGGAAGAAGCGCAGGATGCGTAAGTAGTCTTCCTTGATGCGCTGGACCGGATCGCCAATGAAGCGCACGCGTCCCGCAACGAGATCCGGATAGCCACCCAGCGGATCGAACAGCGTGCCGTCCGAATCCGCATAGAGCGCGTTGATCGTGAAGTCCCGGCGCGCGGCGTCTTCGGCCCAATCCTCGGTGAAGGCCACCGTCGCGTGCCGGCCGAACGTCTCGACGTCACGCCGTAAGGTGGTCACCTCGAAGAATGCGCCGTCGGCGACGACCGTCACCGTTCCATGGGCGAGACCTGTCGGGATCGCCTTCAGACCGGCTTTCCGCGCCCGCGCGATAACCCTTTCCGGTTGGATCGTCGTGGCGAAGTCTACGTCCGAGACGCTCAACCCGAGCAGCGCATCGCGCACGGCGCCGCCAACGGCGCGGGTGGCGCCGGTATCGCCTGAGAGCGCCGCGAACACGCGCACGGTCTCAGGGCGCGTAAGCCATGGGGCCTTGTTCAGCGAGGGCGGCGCCAGCTCGGGAGACTCCCGGTCAGGAGACAGCTCGTGTCTTGGATCGTGTTCGGCCATGGAGGTTAATCCGAATGGCGGTTGGTCCGACGCGACGAGCGAACGGTCAATCGATCCCGCCCGGTTTGATGACACCGTCTTGGAGCACGGACGGCTTGTACGTGCCATCGCGATCGCCGCCGGTGAACTCCACCAGCGTCAGCAGCCCGACAACCAGAATGCCGAGGCCGGCGAGGATCAGCCACAGGAACGGCGCGCCGGCCATGGCGCGATTGGCCGCGACGCCCTTCACCCACACCACATAAGCCGCATAGATCAGGAATGGCAGCAGGAACAGCAGGATGTTGATGAGAATGATACGCAACATCGGCTTCGGCTGTCCCCCTTTTCGGCTGTTCGCAGCGTTTTACACGCGCCGTTTGGGGCAAGCTTAGCGGCGGCTCACGCACATTGCGAGCACGGTTTCCTCATGTGCGAAAGCGCGTGCTTACTCATCCACGGGAAAGGGGAAGAATGCGCCGCCACTCCAAACGCCGAGACCTTCCTCGGTCTCCACGGTCAGCTCTGCGAGTTCGTAATAGACCGCGCGCGAAAGCTGCGCCCGCAGACCGTCCCGCACTTCCACGAAAGGCGCCTGACCCCCTTCCGGCTCGGTGCGAAATCCGATGGCGTGTTCGGGCCCCGCGGTGACTTCGTCGTCCACATTGGTGGTGAAGGTCAGCCGCTGCGCGGCACCGTCGCCGTCTCGCATCATCGAGACCGCGATGAACGGCTCACCCTCGACCTCGATCGGGACTTTCTCCACAGGGGTGACGAGGTAGAACCCGTCGTCCTCGCTTCTCAGCACGGTCGAAAACAGCTTCACGAGCGGCTTGCGGCCGATCGGCGAGCCCTCGTAGTACCAGGTGCCGTCGCGGGCGATTTCCAGGCCAATATCCGCGCAAACATTAAGCTTTGGCAATGATGGCTCGGCCTGTTTGCCGCCATCACTGGCAGATGCTACGAGTCCTTCGGAGTACTTATCAGCCATTGTCGTATTCCGCCGCAAACGACCTTGTGTTTGCAAGAAAGAACTCAAGAGACCTGAACAAGGGATTGTGATTCGATTGCCGGCCAAAGTGTTCTGCTTGCATACGACTTTAGCCCTATTTTTCCTCCACCTTGTGGATTCAGCCCAACGGAAATGTAGATAAGACAGTCATGACCACACTCGAATCGGAGCCACAGCTCGTCGACCGCCTCGACGAAATCGGAAGCAAAATCCAAAATGTACGCGAGGCGACCTCGACCGTCATTTTCGGTCAGGAGCGGGTCATCGACTTGGCGCTGGTGACGCTGCTCTCCGGCGGCCACGCGCTTCTGATCGGCGTGCCGGGTCTTGCCAAGACGAGCCTCGTCGAGACGCTGGGCGCCGTGCTCGGCCTTGAGAACAAGCGCATTCAGTTCACGCCGGATCTGATGCCGTCCGACATCATCGGCTCCGAGGTCCTGGAAGAGGACGCAAGCGGCAAGCGCGAATTTCGCTTCGTCAAGGGACCAATCTTCACCCAGCTTCTGATGGCCGACGAGATTAACCGCGCGAGCCCGAAGACACAGTCGGCGCTGTTGCAGGCCATGCAGGAGCATCACGTGACCATGGCCGGCGTCCGTCACGATGTGCCGCTGCCGTTCCACGTGCTCGCAACCCAGAACCCGTTGGAGCAGGAAGGCACCTATCCGCTGCCCGAAGCGCAGCTCGACCGTTTCCTCCTGCAGATCGACGTGTCCTACCCGGATGCCGACGCCGAGCGCCGCATGCTGTTCGCCACCACCGGCACCGAGGACCGCAAACTCAAGACGATCCTGTCCGCCGAGGAATTGATGGTCGCGCAGCGCCTCGTACGCCAGCTGCCCGTGGGCGATCAGGTGGTGGATGCCATTCTGAAGCTCGTCCGCTCCGCCCGTCCCGGCACCGGCATCGACCAGACCTTGGACGAGATGATCGCCTGGGGCCCCGGCCCGCGCGCAAGCCAAGCGCTGATGCTGGCCGTCCGCGCCAAGGCCATGATGGAAGGCCGTCTGGCGCCGTCCGTGGACGACGTGATCGATCTCGCCGAGCCCGTCTTGAAGCACCGCATGTCGCTGACCTTCGCCGCCCGCGCCGAAGGGATCGAGATGAGCGACATGATGGCAAGGCTCATTGAGCCCCTGAAGTAGGCCAGCAGTGGCAAAGGCAAGCGCAGCGCTTCAACCGTTTCTGACGGAAGAGGCCGAAGCCCACGGGCTTGCGGCACGAATGCCTGCGCTTCTCGTCGAGGCCCGGCGCGTCGCGCACACGGTGACGCACGGCACCCATGGCCGCCGCCGGCCGGGACCGGGCGAAACCTTCTGGCAATTCCGGCATTTCGACGTCAACGACGCGGAAGGTTCGATCGACTGGCGCCGCTCGGCAAGCTCCGACCGGCTTTTCGTGCGCGAACGCGAATGGGAAGCGGCGCACACCGTCTGGCTTTGGCTCGACCTATCCCCCTCTATGCGGTTTCGCTCCTTCCTGTCGAAGACCTCGAAGGAAAGCCGCGCGGTCGTGCTGGCGCTCGGGCTCACCGAACTGTTGGCGCGCGCCGGCGAACGGATCGGCCTCATGGGCCGCACGCCGTCCTCGGGCCGTTTTGCCAGCCGTAAGGTCGCCGAAGTTTTGCTTAGCGAAACCGCGGACGACAGCCTGCCGCCGCCCGCGCGCCTCAATCGCTTTTCCGAGTGCGTCCTGTTTACCGACTTTCTGGAGCCGATCGACGAGATCTGGAGCCGATCGACGAGATGGTCTCCCGCTTTCATCAGATCGCCAGCCAAGGCGTGCGTGGACATCTCGTTCAGATTCTCGATCCTGCCGAAGAGACGCTGCCCTATACGGGGCGTACGGAGTTCGAAGCCTCCGAAGGCGGCGCGACCATGATCGCGGGCCGCGCCGAGGACCTGCGCGAGAAATATCAGACGCGGATCGAGCGCCATCGCCTCGACCTGCAAGTGGTCGCCCGTCAGCTCGGCTGGTCGTTCGTCGTGCACCATACTGATCGCCCGGCGGAAGAAGTGCTGCTCGCGGTCCACGGCCAGCTCGCAGGGCAGGAGCGCGACTACCGCTATCGGGCAGGACGCGGCAAGGCTGAGACGGCGCTCGCCCAGAAGGCGACCGACTCATGATGACGCTCGGTCCCATCGGCTTCATGCAGCCCTGGATCTTGCTGGCGCTGGCCGCGCTGCCTGCCATCTGGTGGCTGCTGCGCTTCACGCCGCCGAGCCCGAAGGTCGTCGAGTTCCCGCCGACGCGCCTGCTGCAAGAGTTAAAGCCGACCGAGGAGACGCCGGCGCGCAGTCCCTGGTGGCTGACCCTCATGCGGATGCTGTTGGCGGCACTCCTGATCCTTGCCCTGGCGCGGCCGATTATCAATCCGGACCAAGGCCGCCTCTCGGGCGAGGGACCGATGCTCCTCGTGGTCGACAATGGCTGGGCCTCAGCGGCGTATTGGAATGCGCGGCGCGAAGCCGTCGAAGCCGCGATCGACCGCGCCGACCGCGACGACCGCAACATCCTGATCGTACCGACGGCATCCGCCGACGAGATCGGCGAGGCCCTCCCCGCCGATGTGATCCGCGAGCGCATCACCGGCCTCGTGCCGCAGCCCTTCGCCCCGGACCGGGAGCAGGTGGCCGCGACGATGGAAGAGGCTCTCAAGGACAAGACCGGCTACAGCGTCATCTGGCTGAGCGACGGCCTCGACTATGGCCACGCCGACGCGTTCGCGGCCTCGCTGGGCAAGCTCGCCGAAGGCGGCAGCCTGACGGTCTTGAAACCGGGGCAGCTGGAGACCCCGCTCGGCGTCGGCCATGCCCGTGCTGAAGGCGGCGTTCTCGCCGGCCGGGTCGTCAGCGGCGCCGAGGGACCGATCTCGGGCAGCATCCGGGCCTTGACCGCTCGAGGCGAACCGCTGGGCGAAGCGCCCTTCACGATCAAGCGGGGCGAGACCGAGGCCATTGCCCCCTTCGAGCTGCCGCTCGAGATCCGCAATCAGGTGGCCCGCCTCCAAATCAAGGGGCAGCGCTCGGCCAGCGCCGTTCATCTCATGGACGCGCAGTCCCAGTGGCATCGCGTCGGCATCGTCTCCGGCGAGTCGCAAGAGGAAGCTCAGCCGCTCCTCTCGCCGCTCTATTACGTGGAGCGCGCCCTGTCGCCTTATGCCGACGTCATCACGCCGAGCGAGAGCAACGTCGCCACCGCCATCAACGACCTGATCGACAAACAGCGCGTGTCCACCATCGTGCTTGCCGATATCGGCAGGCTCACGCCGGCCACTCAGGAAGAACTCGAAGCCTGGCTCGACAAGGGCGGCGTCCTGATCCGTTTCGCGGGTCCCCGGCTCGAGCAAGGCGGCGACGAGCTTCTGCCCGTGGCGCTGCGCCGCGGCGGCCGCTCCCTCGGCGGCGCTCTGTCCTGGGGCACGCCGCAACCGCTGTCGCCCTTTGAAGAAAAGAGCCCGTTCTACGGCCTCGACGTGCCCGAGGACGTCCGGGTGAATCGGCAGGTACTGGCCGACCCCGCCGTCGCCATGGACGCGGAAGACTGGGCGACGCTCAAGGATGGCACCCCGCTCGTCACCGCGAAGCGGCAGGGCGATGGATGGGTTGTTTTGTTCCACGTCACCGCGAACTCCGACTGGTCGAACCTGCCGCTCGCCGGCCTGTTCGTGCAGATGCTGCGTCAGACGATTGCGCTGGGGCCGAGCCAGGTCCTCACGGCCGCCGATGAAGGCGACGGCGGCGCGGACGCCGACGCCGGCTCATTGCGCCGGGCGGCGACCACGGCCCTTGCACCCGTTCAGACGCTCGATGGGTTCGGCCAGCTCGTCGCGCCGCCGTTGAATGCCGCGCCCATCGCGCCTGATCAGTTCGCGAAGACAGAAGCCGGCCCCGATCACCCGCCGGGCTATTACGGTCCCTCCGGCCAGGCCCGCGCGCTCAACATCGTGAAGGCCGACACCGCGTTCGTCCCTCTTCCGGATATCGAAGGCGCAAGCTCGGTCGGCTTCTACACATTGAAGAAACCGTTCGCGCTGGAGCCGTGGCTCTATTTGGCGGCGCTTGCCCTATTTGCGCTCGACATCCTGGCGGTTCTCGCACTCAGCACGGGCCTCGGGTTTAGGAAGTCGCACAGAGCCAAGCCCCACAGTGGAAAGGCCGCAACGGCCGCGCTGGCCCTTGCCGTACTCGTCGCAGCGGCGGCGGCGCCTCAAGCCACGCAGGCGGCCGAGTCCGATCCCGTCGAAACGGCAACGAAATCCGACGCGGCCGCGGAGGAGTTCGCCCTCAACGCCACACTCAAAACGCGCCTCGCGTATGTGTTGACCGGCGACCAGCGGATCGACCGCACCAGCCAGGACGGCCTTTCGGGCCTCAGCAAGGTGCTCGGCGCTCGCACGGCGCTGGAGCCGGGCGCGCCGATGGGCGTCGATATCGAGACCGACGATCTGTCGTTCTTCCCGGTGTTGTACTGGCCGGTGCGCGAGGACGCCGAACCCTTGTCCGACGAGACGCTCGCTAAGATCGACGCCTATATGAAGCAAGGCGGCATGATCGTGTTCGATACCCGCGATCAAGAGCGGGTCGCCTATGGCGGCAGCCAGGGCAAAGCGCTGAGCCGCCTGATCGGCCGGCTCGACCTTCCGGCGCTTGAGCCTGTGCCCAGCAATCATGTGCTGACCCGGTCGTTCTATCTCATGAACAGCTTCCCCGGCCGGTGGGACGGCGAGCTCCAGCGCGAGATGTCGTTCCGCGCCGGGGTCAATCTCGTGATGTATGCCCTCACCGGCAACTACAAGGCGGATCAGGTCCACGTGCCTGCGCTGCTGGAAAGGTTGGGGCAGTAGACAATGAACTGGTCCATCACCTTCGTCCCCTTCGTACCGTGGCCCGTGTTGTGGATCATCGCCGGCATCGGCGCCGCGCTCATGGTGCTGCTGTTTTGGCGCGCACGCCGCGGAGCGGTGCTGCGGCTTCTCACCCTGGCAGCGCTGCTGCTGGCGCTCGCCAATCCGCATCTGAAGAGAGAAGACCGCGAGCCGCTGAACGACATTGTCACGGTGGTGGTCGACGATAGCCAGAGCCAGACGCTCGCCGGCCGCACCGGCCGCACCGCCGAGCTTCGCAAGGCGCTCGAGGAACGGCTCAAGGAAGTGCCGGATCTCGAAACGCGGATCGTACGCTCCGGCTCCTCCAACGAAGACGCGGACCGCGACGGCAGCATGCTCTTCACCGATCTCGGCCAAGCCCTGGCGGACGTACCGCCGGACCGGCTCGCAGGCGTCATCATGATTACCGATGGCCAAGTCCATGACGTGCCCGAAAAGGCCGCCACGCTTGGCTTCGACGCGCCCGTCCATGCGCTCTTGACCGGCAAGGACGACGAATTTGATCGCCGCCTCGAAGTCATCGCGGCGCCCCGGTTCGGCATCGTCGGGAGCACACAGACTGTCGAAGTGAAGGTA
>JARRPE010000023.1:0-4837 GCA_037383205.1 Methyloceanibacter sp. | reverse complement strand
ACCGAGACGAAGCCTCGCGAGGACGACATCACCACGCTGACGATCACCCAGCAGGGCAAGCCTCCCGAGAAAGAGATCGTCCGTATTGGCCAGCCTTTTGAGATTCCCGTCGAGATCGATCATGCCGGCCCCAACATCGTCGAAATCGAAGTCGACGGCGCCGAAGGCGAACTCACCGAGATCAATAACCGGACCCTGCTGCCCATCGAGGGCGTGCGTGAAAATCTCCGTGTGCTGCTCGTTTCCGGCGAGCCTCATGCGGGCGAGCGCACCTGGCGCAACATGTTGAAGTCCGACGCGTCCGTGGATCTCGTGCACTTCACGATTCTGCGTCCGCCGGAAAAGCAGGACGGCACGCCGATCAATCAGCTTTCGCTGATCGCGTTCCCCACCCGCGAGTTGTTCCAAGAGAAGCTCGATCAGTTCGACCTCATCATCTTCGACCGCTATCAGCGGCGCGGCGTGCTGCCGCTTCTGTATCTTGAGAACGTCGCCCGCTATGTGGAGCGTGGCGGCGCGGTGCTGGTCTCTTCCGGCGACGACTACGCATCGCCCTTGAGCCTTTACCGCACGCCGCTCGGCTCGATCCTGCCCGCGGCTCCTTCGGGCCGCGTCGTGGAGAGGCCGTACCGTCCGGCCCTGTCAGAATTGGGTGAGAAGCACCCCGTCACCGCGGACCTCGACGGCGCGCGCGGCGGCGGCGCGGAGGGCACCGATCCGACTTGGGGCCGCTGGTTCCGCGTGGTCGATGTCTCGCCGCGCGACGCGGAAGTTCTCATGACGGGCGCAGACGACCGCCCGCTTCTGGTGATCGGGGAGCGCGGCAAGGGCCGTGTCGCGGTGCTCCTGTCCGATCAGGCCTGGCTGTGGGCGCGCGGGTACGACGGCGGCGGCCCGTACTCGGACCTGTTGCGGCGTCTGGCGCACTGGCTGATGAAGGAGCCCGAGCTCGAGCAGGAAACGCTGCGGGCCTCGTCCAAGGGACAGAACCTCATCATCGAGCGGCGCTCCATCGAAGACGAGATCGATCCCGTCGTCGTGACCGCGCCGTCGGGTGAGGAAATGACCGTCACGCTCGACCAGGGCGAACGCGGCATTTGGCAGAAAGTGGTCCCGGTCGACGAACACGGCGTGTACCGGATCGCGTCCGGGCAGCTTGCGAGCCTCGCCACTGTCGGCAAGGCCAATACGCGCGAGTTCGCGGCGGTGACGGCCTCGGCCGAACCTCTCGCACCCATCCTCGAAGGAACCGGCGGCGGCGCGTTCTGGATGGGCCGCGAAGAAGGCTCGGAAGCAACCGTTCCTCGTCTCGCCATGATCCGCAGTGGCCGCGTGATGCACGGAGCCGACTGGCTTGGCCTGCACAAGCGGGACGCCTACCACGTCAAGGGCGTGCGTCTGTTCCCGCTCTTCAGCGGGTTCCTGGCTCTCGCTCTCCTGCTCGGCCTGCTGGCCGCGGCCTGGTATCGCGAAGGCCGCTAGAGGCGCCGAATTTAGGCGGCATACGCACGCACCTGGCCCGCCACGCCTTCCAGCGCGCCCTCGGTAAGCTCGACGCCCAGGAGCCGTGCGGGGTCGACAGGCCCCGGTAAGGTAATCGCGCCGTGTGCGGATGGCTTGAACCCGAAGCGGCTGTAGTAAGGCATGTCCCCGACCAGCAGCACGAAGCCGAAACCCGCCGCGCGCGACCGGTTCAGTCCTTCTTCCAGAAGCGCCTTGCCGCAGCCCTTCCCGGCCAGGCTCGGATCGACCACAAGCGGGCCGAGCAGCAGCCCGCCGTCCCGATCGCCGACGCGGATGGCCGTGAACCGGACGCCGCCAACGACCCGGCCTTCATGCAGTGCCGTCAGGCTGAGGTCCGCCACAGGTGCGATGCCTTCACGCACGCGATAGGCGCTGCGGGCGAAGCGCCCTGGTCCGAAGGCGGTCGCGGAAAGAGCGTTGAGCGCCGGAATGTCGGCGGATGTTTCAGGGCGAATTTCGAAGGTCATCATAACGTCGGCACCAAAGGAAAGCGGCGAAGGGAAGGTCCCTACCGGGCGCCGAACGTGACCACTGATTTTGCGTGAGTACGGACGAGGCGGCGGCGAGGGTCAGGCGTTCCGCAAGAAGCGGGCCCGTGCTCGTCGTCGCTGCAGCGACTTTATGGTGTTGCTCGTCCAGATCATGGGCGCTGCCAATATCACGGACGGGCCGCCGAGGTCCAGCGCCCATTGCGGGGCCGGACGCCCGAACACATTTACGAAGTGCTACAAGTTCACTAAGTGTTATCGCCTCAGGTTATAGTGTTGGAATTGCTAGACTTCGGTTCTGGCAATGCCGGGGCGCAGAGGCTCGTCCCGATGTCTTAGCGGGGTTTTTTCATGGCAGATAAGGCGAAGCTGCTCGTTCTCTATCATTCCTCCTACGGGCACACCGAGACCCTTGCCTACGCGATGGCCCATGGCGTTCGCGCGGTCGAGGATATCCGGGTGACCGTGAAACGGGTCCCCGAGCTGATGCCGGACGACGTAATGGCTTCTGCCGGCATGAAGGTTGAGCAACCCGCGCCGATCGCCGAGCCGAGTGAACTCGCCGAGTACGACGGCATCATCATCGGAACGCCCACCCGCTTCGGCAACATGTCCTCGCAGATGCGCTACTTCCTCGACCAGACCGGTCCGCTCTGGGCTGCGGGCGCGCTGATCGGCAAGGTGGGCAGCGTCTTCACCTCCACCTCGACGGGCGGCGGCAACGAAACGACGATCGTGTCCGTGTACAACACCCTGATCCATCACGGTATGGTCGTGGTGGGGCTGCCCTACTCTGCGCCCGACTTGACGGACATCAGCGAGGTTCGCGGTGGGTCTCCATACGGCGCAAGCACGATCGCCGCACCGGACGGCTCACGCACGCCCTCGCAGAAGGAATTAAACCTGGCGAGTTTCCAGGGTCACCACGTCGCGAAGATCACCAAGAAGCTGATGACGGGCGACGAATAGCGAGCGCGCCGCCCGCTCGAACTGGCATCGCTGCTAGCCCGACCATTTGGGACTGATCGGCGCGCCTTCGAAGATCTCCGCAAGACGGCGGCTAGTTCCCGGGTCTAATGGCTCTGGCAGATCTCCAAACGCGTACATGCCTGACTGCGAGATCTCGCCTTTCTGCCGATACTCCCCATCTCGCGTCCAATGCCGCACCAGATAGAGGGCGATGTGGTCTCCGGCAAAGTTCGCGTTGTTCGAGTACACGCCGTGCAGGACCGGAGGACCCGTCAGGGTGACGCCGACCTCCTCTTCGAGCTCGCGCGCAAGCGCCTCTTCCAGGGTCTCGCCCCATTCGACCCCGCCGCCGGGGAAGAACCAGCCAGCCCGATAGCTGTGCCGCACGAGGAGAACCCGCCCCTCCGCGTCGATCACCGCGCCCTGGGAACCGAGCGTCATGCCCCGGCGCATGCGCCAGATTGGGCGGATGGCGGCCGTCACCATCCGGGACAGGAAATTGCTTCTCGGTCCGCTCTTCTCTCGCAATGGATGCTCTCCGGTGTCACGCCTGAAAGGGTGCCGCACCTTGACGGTACAAGGCGTCCGTTGTCCAGGTAGCGGCGGCTTGAAGGCCCGAACCTTGGCGTCCGCGCTCTAATGCACTAGGCAAGGCACTGAAACGCCAACGAGGCTCAGCACGTGTTCACCCTCGCACATATGTCCGACATTCACCTTGGTCCCTTGCCGAAGGTGAAACGGTACCAGCTCCTGTCCAAGCGCCTCCTTGGCTACGTGAACTGGCACCGCGGCAGAAAATTCGTGCACCGGCGCGACATTCTCGATCTGCTCACGCACGACCTGAAAGAGCGTGGCCCAGACCATATCGCGGTCACCGGCGATCTCACCAATCTCGGTCTACCCCAAGAGTTCCCGCTCACCGCCGACTGGCTGAAACAGCTCGGGCCGCCCGAAGATGTCACGGTCATTCCAGGCAATCACGATGCCTATGTGCGCCTTAATCCGGAAAAGGCGACGAACCATTGGCGGCCATTTATGCAAGCCAACGAAGCCGGCCGTGACCTCTACCAGCAGGCAAGCGGCGAGTTTCCTTTCGTGCGGCGTTTCGGCGACATCGCCCTTATCGCCCTGTCGTCCGCCATCCCCACCGCGCCGTTCATTGTGGCCGGGCGGCTGGGCTCAACGCAGCGCCAGGCGCTCGCCGAAATTCTCGGCAGGCTGGGGCAAGAAGGTCTGTTCCGCGTGGTGCTGATCCACCACCCTCCCCTGCCGGGCCAAGCGAGTTGGCGGCGTGCCTTGCGGGACGCAGCCGAAGTCCAGACCATTCTGAAGGAGCACGGCGCGGAACTCATCCTGCACGGGCACAACCACGAACAAAGCCTGATCGAATGCGAGACGGTCAGCGGCCCGGCCCTGGTCGTCGGCGTTCCGTCTGCATCAGAGGCCGTCGATGGCCGGATCCCTGCCGCGCGCTATAACGAGTACGCCATCGAACGGGCCGGCAACGGCTGGCGCGTCGAGATGACCGGCCGCGCCGCCACCGACACGGGCGAGGTTCGCGACTACGAGAAGCGGGTGATCAGATCCGGTTGAGTCCTGTTCCAGCTAAGCCGATTATCAAGAGGCGCTTTCGCCGCCGCTTCTGTGCATCGCCTGCGCAGTTGCGGGCCTAACAGCTCACAGGGACGCTTACTTGTGGGCGAGGACAACGGACGCGCGCGCATCGTCGAACCATCGGTCGATGGCGTCGTCGACGCTTTCGTCGACGCCTAATTGCCAGGCGGCGATTGTGGCGTCGAGCGCTTCTTCGTTGGCCGCGACGAAGCTCTCGCGGTTGATGGCCTCGCTGGCCTCAT
>JARRPE010000022.1:9879-14501 GCA_037383205.1 Methyloceanibacter sp. | reverse complement strand
AAGCCTCCAGTCACGGGCTGCAGCAGCGGCGGCTGGACGGCGTGGCGCTGAATGCCGGGGCATTCACGAATATCTCTCGTGATCATTTGGACTATCACGCAAGCTTCGAAGACTACTTCGCGCAGAAGCTGCGGTTGTTCACCGAGCTCTTGCAGCCTGGCTCAACGGCGGTCGTCGACATGGACAGCCCCGAGAGCGTGCGCGTCGCTGAGGCTGCCAAGTCGCGCGGCCTGCATGTTCTCAGCGTTGGACGAAACGGCAAAACGCTTCGCCTCCTTTCGGCGGAGATCGAGGGCTTCGCGCAGCGGCTGAAGATAGAGTATGCGGGAAAGACGTACACGGTGCTTTTGCCGCTTGTCGGAGAGTTTCAGGCGAGCAATGCATTGGTCGCGGCAGGCCTTGCGATGGCGACGGGCGAACGGCCGGAAGATCTTTTGCCGCGGCTCGCGCATCTACAGGGCGCGACGGGTCGTTTGGACCTCGCTGGAACTTCTCCATATGGCGCGCCGATCTTCATCGACTATGCTCACACGCCCGATGCACTCGCGAAGGCGCTCGACTCCTTGCGCCCTTATGCGGCGAACAAGTTGTTCGTGGTGTTCGGATGCGGTGGCGACCGCGACCGTGGCAAACGACCGCAAATGGGAGAGGCGGCCGCCGCCAAGTCGGACGTGGTCATCGTCACCGACGACAATCCGCGCAGCGAAGACCCTGCTGCGATCCGCGACGAGATTCTGGTTGCCGTGCCCGGCGGCCGAGAGATCGGCGATCGCGCCATGGCAATCTCCGAGGCGATCCGCATGCTGCGCGAAGGCGATGTCCTGCTTGTGGCGGGCAAGGGACACGAGACGGGCCAGACCGTCGGTACAACTGTCATTCCGTTTTCCGATCATGACGCGGTTGCCGCCGCGCTGACCAAGGGAGCCAAACTTGGCTGATACACTGTGGACTTTGGAGGAAGTGATGTCCGCGACGGACGGCGGCTGCGAGGGGGACCCTGTTGCGCCCATAATAGGTTTCGCCATCGACAGCCGTGCCCTGGAACCCGGTGAGGGCTTCATCGCAATTCGCGGACCGAATCGCGACGGTCACGACTTCGTTCAATCGGCTTTGGAGGCAGGCGCCGGCTGCGCTGTCGTCGAGGAAGCGTTTCAGCTCGACACCACCGCGGAGGCGGGCACAAGCGGGACGCCGTCCGAGTTTGATGGGCGGCTCGTTCGGGTGCACGACACGTTCGAAGCACTCAATGACCTCGGCCGGGAGGGCCGTGACCGGATCGACCACGCCGTCGTGATCGGTGTCACCGGCAGCGTGGGCAAGACCGGAACGAAAGAAGCCTTGCGGGTTGCGCTCGGCCCTAGCGGCAGCGTTCACGCGTCGGCGAAGTCTTTCAACAACCATTGGGGCGTGCCGCTCACACTCGCCAACATGCCGCGCGACATCGACTACGGCGTATTCGAGATGGGTATGAACCATGCGGGCGAGATCTCCGCGCTCACGCGTCTCGTGCGTCCGCACATCGCGATCATCACGACCGTGGCGCCGGTCCATCTGGGTTTCTTCTCGTCGGTCGAAGAGATCGCCGACGCGAAAGCTGAAATCTTCGAGGGGTTGGAGCCGGGCGGCGCCGCCATCCTCAACCGCGACAACCCGTATTTCGAGCGTCTGGCCGCGGCCGCAAGCGGCGAGGGCGCCGAGATCATCTCATTCGGCGAGGATAAGCGTGCGAAGGTTCGGTTGTTGAGCTGTGACCTCAGCCCGGATGGCTCAACGGTGACGTCGGACATCCTTGGCGAAACGGTCACCTATCGCGTGGGCGCGCCAGGACGGCATGTGGTTCAGAACACGCTCGCGGTACTTGCGGCGGTGAAACTTGCCGGTGCCGATCTGTCGGCGGCTGCCGAGGCGCTCGGGGCGATCCACGCGCCCGAGGGCCGGGGTGAGCGATTTGTCATCGAGACGGAACGGGGGCCCGTCTGCATCGTTGATGAGTCGTACAACGCCAATCCGGCATCCATGCGTGCAGCGCTCGCGACCCTGGGTCTCACGCCCCGAAGCGCGTATAAGCGGCGCATCGCCGTGCTTGGCGACATGTTGGAGCTTGGTTCGGACAGTCCGAAACTGCACCGAGAACTGGCGGAAGCCGTTGACGCGGCGGGTATAGATGTTGTCTTTGCGTCCGGCGCGGACATGGCCTCGTTGTTCGAGGCGTTGCCTGAGAAGCGCCGTGGCGCCTACGCGAAGACGTCGGACGAGTTGGCGCCGGCACTGCTGTCTAGCGTACAGCCGGGCGATATCGTCATGGTGAAGGGCTCACTGGGTAGCCGCATGGCGCCGCTGGTCGAGGGCCTCAAGCGCGAGTTCGAAGACCGTTAATTTCGGCCGCAGGAGCCGCGGGGCCTGAGGGCCATCGAATAGGGGGGTGGAAAGGCGATGTTTTACTGGCTGGCGGAACTTGCGCCTGACGTCGCTGTTCTGAATATCTTCCGCTACATCACCTTCCGGACAGGTGGCGCCATCCTCACGGCCTTGCTGTTCGTGTTCTTCTTCGGCCCTCGCGTGATCCGCTCCTTGCGCGTCCGCCAAGGCAAGGGCCAGCCGATCCGCACCGAAGGTCCCCAAACCCACATCATCCAGAAGCAGGGCACGCCCACAATGGGCGGTCTGATGATCCTCTCGGGGCTCGTGGTGTCGGTATTGCTGTGGGCCAACCTGTCGAACCCTTACGTCTGGGTCGTGTTGTTGCTGACGCTGGTCTACGGCGCGGTGGGCTTCTACGACGACTATCTCAAGGTGACGAAGCAATCGGTCTTGGGATTCGCGGGCCGCATCAAGATCGTCATCGAGGCGGGCGCGGCCATCATCGCGAGCTATGTAATCGCCTCCGTCGGCGAGCCGCCGCTGTCGACATCGTTGACCATCCCCTTTTTCAAGGATCTCGTCATTCCGCTCGGCATGTGGATGTTCGTGATCTTCGGCACGTTCATCATCGTGGGCGCGGGCAACGCGGTGAACCTCACAGACGGGCTCGACGGCCTTGCGATCGTCCCTGTGATGATCGCAGCCGCCACATTCGGCTTCATCGCCTATGTGGTCGGCAGCTCTGTTTTCGCCGATTACCTGCAGATCCATCACGTAGCCGGAACCGCGGAACTGGCGATCATATGCGGCGCGCTGGTGGGCGCGGGGCTGGGCTTCCTCTGGTTCAATGCCCCACCGGCGCTGATCTTCATGGGAGACACCGGGTCACTCGCGCTTGGCGGTGCCCTCGGCACGATCGCGGTGGCGACCAAGCACGAACTGGTGCTGGCGATCGTCGGCGGTCTGTTCGTGCTGGAGGCCGTGTCGGTGATCGTTCAGGTCGCCTCGTTCAAGATGTTCGGCAAGCGCGTGTTCCGCATGGCCCCGCTTCACCACCATTTCGAACAGAAGGGCTGGCCGGAATCGACCGTCGTGATCCGTTTTTGGATCATCGCCGTCGTGCTCGCGCTCGCCGGTCTGGCGACCCTGAAACTGCGGTAGACTTCGCCCATCATGATTCCCGTTTCGTTCTTCGCTGGACGCAAGCTGGCGGTTGTCGGCGCCGGTCTCAGCGGTCTTGCGACGGCCCGTTCCCTGGTGGAAGGCGGCGCGGAGGTGGTCGTGTGGGACGACAAGGACGCGGGCCGCGACCAAGCTGCCGACGCCGGTTTTACCGTCGAGGACCTGTCCGAGGCGGACTTTGGTTCGTTTGCCGAGCTTGTGCTTGCGCCCGGTATCCCGCTGACGCACCCCGAACCTCATTGGAGCGTCAAGAAGGCGCGGGCCGCCGGGATCGAGGTCATTGGCGATGTGGAGCTGTTCTTTCGAGCGCGCAAGGCGTCCGGTGCCGACTGCAAGGTCGTCGCCATCACCGGCACGAATGGTAAATCCACCACGACGGCACTGACGGCGCATCTGCTGGAGCAGGCGGGGCGGGATGTCGCTCTTGGCGGCAATATCGGCAAGGCAGTTCTCGATTTGGCGCCATTCGCACCGGGCCGGGTCTACGTTCTCGAACTGTCGTCGTACCAGATCGATCTGACGCCCTCGCTGAAGCCCGACGCAGCGGCGCTTTTGAACATCACGCCGGACCATCTCGATCGTCACGGGTCGCTCGAAGGTTATGCGGGCGTCAAGGCGCGGATCTTCGAGCGGCTCGCCGCCGACGCGACCGCCGTGATCGGCGTCGACGATGTGCCCTGTCAGGCCATCGCGGAAACGCTTCAAGGCCCATTTGTCGTCAAGCGCATCTCCATCTCCGGGGCGGTGCAAAATGGGGTCTGGGCGAGAGACGCGACCATCATCGAGATGGAAGGCGGCAAGGAGGTGGCCCGCGTGGATGTCGCCGGGATCGGTTCCTTGCGCGGTGCGCACAATTGGCAAAATGCGGCCGCGGCCTATGCGCTGGCCCGCTCGCAAGGTGTCGAGCCGGACGTGCTCCAGGAAGGTTTGCGGAGTTTCGGCGGTCTGGCTCACCGCATGGAGCAGGTGGGAAAAGCCGGGAAAGTTCTGTTCGTGAACGACTCCAAGGCCACCAACGCGGACGCCGCCGGCAAGGCTTTGGGCAGCTTCGACACCATCTATTGGATTGCCGGCGGGGT
>JARRPE010000022.1:0-9835 GCA_037383205.1 Methyloceanibacter sp. | reverse complement strand
CCTCATACGGCCTGCGAAACGCTCGACCGCGCCGTGGCGCAGGCTGCCGAAGATGCCGGCAAATCGCAGGCCGACGAGCCTGTTGTGCTATTGTCCCCTGCCTGTGCGTCGTTCGATCAGTATCCGAATTTCGCCAAGCGCGGAGACGCATTCAAACAACTCGTGATGCAGCGTAACGGTGTCACAAGCCTTGACGAGTAGGGTAGCGTGTCATGAGGATCACGCGCGCCGATAAAAGCGTCCTGTCCGATTGGTGGTTCACCGTCGATCGGCTGATGCTGGTCGCCCTCATGCTGCTGATGGGCGCCGGCGTGGTACTCTCGCTCGCCGCCAGCCCCCCCATCGCCGAGAAACTTGGGCTCGATCAGTTCCATTTCGTTCGGCGCCACGTGGCGATGTTATTGCCGGCCTTCGCGATCATGTTCGCCGCCTCCACCTTGACGCCGAAGCAAATCCGCCGTGCGAGCCTCATTATATTTCTCGTCGGGATCGTGTTGATGCTCGGCATCCTCTTTGTCGGCCCCGAAGTGAAGGGCGCCAAGCGTTGGTTGTACTTGGGTCCGATCGGTATCCAGCCGTCGGAATTCGTGAAGCCGGCCTTCATCGTCCTCACCGCCTGGCTCTTCAACGAGAGCCAGAAGCGAAAAGACGTCCCCGGACTGGAACTTGCCATCCTGCTCTACGCGGTGTTTGCGCTACTGCTCGTCCTGCAGCCTGATTTCGGACAGACCCTCCTTGTCAGCATCGTGTGGGGGGCGCTGTTCTTCATGGCGGGGATCAACCTGATCTGGATCGCGGTCCTGATCGGCCTCGGCGTCATGGGTCTGCTCTCCGCCTATTTGATGCTGCCGCATGTCGCCTCGCGCATCGACCGCTTCCTCGACCCGGCTTCCGGTGACACCTATCAGTCCGACCGCTCGCTGGAGTCGTTCCTGCGGGGCGGTTGGTTCGGGCGCGGGCCGGGAGAGGGGACGGTCAAGGACGTCCTGCCGGACTCCCACACGGACTTCATCTTCGCGGTCGCCGCCGAGGAGTACGGCCTCATCGCCTGCCTGATCCTGCTGATCCTGTTCGCCTTCGTCGTGCTGCGGGGGCTGTCGAAGGCCTCCCAAGAGCCGGATGGCTTCATCCGTCACGCCATCGCCGGGCTCGTCATGCTGTTCGGCCTGCAGACCCTGATCAACATGGCCGTGAATGTCGGCCTGCTGCCGGCCAAGGGTATGACGCTGCCCTTCATTTCCTCGGGCGGGTCATCCATGCTTGCCATGGCGCTCACCATGGGCTTTACGCTGGGGTTGACCCGCAAGCGACCGATGGCGGGACGATTGGAACATCCGGCACATGCCGCGCATGATGGCGGTCCTGAGAAGGCTAGGGGACAGACGGCTTGACCCAGACTATCTTACTCGCCGCCGGCGGAACGGGCGGACACCTCTTTCCGGCGACGGCGCTGGCGCAGGAACTGACGCGCCGAGGCTTCGCGGTGGAGCTGGTCACGGACGAGCGGGCCGAGCAGTACGGCGCCGACTTCCCGGCACGCGCCACCTACCAGGTGCCATCGGCCACATTCTCCGGGCGCTCGCCTGGCGCCGTGATGAATACACTGTCGACGCTGGGCAAGGGCTATTTCCGCGCCCGGCGCCTTCTCGAAATGGTGCAGCCGCATGTGGTGGTCGGCTTTGGGGGGTATCCCACGCTGCCGCCCCTGCTGGCCGCGCGGTCGCTGGCGATCCCGACGGTATTGCACGAACAGAACGCGGTGATGGGACGCGCCAATCGGCTGCTGTCCCGTTTTGCCGATGCCATCGCTTTGTCATTCTCGACGACGAAGCATCTGCGGCGCAGCGCGGAGAAGCGCTCGGTCGTAACGGGAAATCCCGTCCGCGACGCCGTCGTCGCATTCCGCGACCAAGCCTATACGCCGCCGGAGTCCGCAGGCCGTCTTTTGCTCCTCGTGTTCGGCGGGAGCCAGGGCGCGCGGTTCTTCTCCGAGATGATGCCTAAGGCCCTCGCTCAACTGCCGTCGCCCTTGCGCTGGCGCTTGACGGTGGTGCAGCAGGCCCGTCCGGAAGATGTCGCGGAAGTGCGTGACGCTTATCGCGAAGCGGAGATTACGGCCCACGTGGCGTCCTTCTTTCAGGATCTGCCCGAGCGGATCGCGAATTCGCATCTCATCATTTCGCGGGCGGGAGCCTCCACCGTGGCCGAACTGACCGCGATCGGCAGGCCAGCCATTCTCGTCCCGCTGCCGCACGCCATCGATAACGATCAGCTCGAGAACGGGCGCCGCCTCGAAGACAGCGGCGGCGGCTGGTGCATGCACCAATCCAGTATCTCACCGGAATTTCTGGCCGGGCGGCTCGAAGAATTGCTCTCCAAACCTGAGCGGCTGGCACAGGCGGCCGACAAGTCCAAGGCCATGGGCAATGTCTACGCGGTGAACAGGCTCGCCGACCTGGTGGCCGATTTGGCCGGACCGGACGGGGTATAGGCGACCATGCATTTGCCACCGCCTGAAACGACAGGCCTGTTTCATATCGTCGGCATTGGCGGCATCGGCATGAGCGCCATCGCCGAGGTGATGCATACGCGCGGCTACCGGGTTCAGGGCAGTGACCTGAAGGACGGCCCCAACCTGACGCGCCTGCGCGATCACGGGATCGAGTGTCTCATCGGGCACGATCCCGGCAATGTGGAAGGCGCCTCCTATCTCGTGATCTCCAGCGCCGTGAAACCCGGCAATCCCGAGTTCGAGGCGGCGCAGGAGCGCGGCATTCCGATTATCCGGCGGGCCGAGATGCTGGCCGAGCTCATGCGGCCGTGTACGACCGTGTCCGTGACGGGGACGCACGGCAAGACCACCACCACGTCCTTAGTTGCGGATCTGCTCCACGGCGGGGGGCTCGATCCGACGGTCATCACCGGCGGCATCATCAACGCCTGGGGCACCAATGCCCGTATCGGCCAGGGCGAGTGGATGGTCGTCGAGGCCGACGAGTCCGACGGGACCTTCCTGAAACTTCCGACGCAAATTGGCGTCATCACCAATCTCGATCCCGAGCATATGGACTTCTGGGAATCCGAGGAGGTCCTCCATCAGGCTTTCGAGCAGTTCATCGAGGCCATCCCGTTTTACGGGACCGTCGTTGCCTGTATCGACCATCCGGTCGTGCGCAGTCTGATGGCCGCGCTCGGCGGAGCGGAAAACGGACGGCGCACGTTGACCTATGGCGTGTCGCGCTCGGCTGACCTCCGGCTGTTCAATGTGCGGCCCGACCACGCGACCATGACGTTCGATGTCCGGCTTGGCTCCGGTGTCGCGGGCGGCGCGCGCGAGATCAAGGATCTGATGCTGCCTGCGCTCGGCCATTACAACGCGCTGAACGCAATCGCGGCGCTCGCCGTCGCCACGGAAGCCGGCATCGGCGACGAGGCGATCCGCGCGACACTGGCGAACTTCTCCGGCGTGAAGCGCCGCTTCACGCGCGTCGGCGAGTGGCAGGGCGTCGCGATCTACGATGACTACGCCCATCATCCGGTGGAGATCGCGGCGGTGCTGCGCGGGGCGAATGCGGCCGGGAACGGCCGCATCGTCGCGGTTATGCAGCCGCACCGCTATACGCGGCTCCAGGCCTTGTTCAACGATTTCTCGGCATGCTTCGACGATGCCGACGTCGTGATCCTCACCCCGGTCTACTCGGCTGGTGAGGCGCCGATACCCGGCATCGACCGCGATGAATTGGCCGCAGGGCTGCGTCGCCACGGCCATGCGAATGTGCTCACGGTCGATAACGGGGAGTCGTTGGCGAGCATGGTCGCGTCGGTGGCCCAGGAGGGAGATCTCGTAGTGGGACTGGGCGCGGGCACGATCACCGATTGGATCAATGCGCTGCCGGCCAAACTCGCCGCACAAGGAGGCGCCTCGTGAGCGGAACGAAACTCTACGAAACGCTCGTTTCGGCCATGCCGGACTTGCGGGGGCGCCTGGCGGCCGGCTCGGTCCTTAAGGACTACACGTGGTTTCGTGTTGGTGGCCCTGCTGAAGTGCTGTTCTCGCCCGCCGACGAAGCCGACCTCGCATATTTCATGAAGGCGCTGCCGGCCGATGTTCCCGTAACGACGATTGGGCTCGGCTCCAATCTCCTCGTGCGCGATGGCGGCATCGATGGCGTCGTCATCCGGCTCGGGCGCGGCTTCAACCAAATCGAAGTCGAGGAGGGGAGCCGCCTTCGCGTCGGCACCGCGGTGCCGGATACGAAAGTGGCGCGTGCGGCGGCCGATGCAGGGATCGCGGGCCTCGCGTTCTATCGCGGCATTCCCGGCGGCGTCGGTGGGGCCTTGCGCATGAATGGCGGTGCCCACGGTACCGAGACGTGCGACGTGCTCGTGGAGGCTCGGGCGGTCGACTATGCCGGCGAGATCCACGTCCTCTCCGTCGAGGACATGGGCTACTCCTATCGGCATTGCGGCGCGCCGGAGGATTACATCTTCACAGAGGCGCTGTTCCAAGGGCGCCCTGGAGATCCGGCCGAAATTCTCGCCGAGATGGACGAGATCGCCGCCTATCGCGAAGAGGTTCAGCCCATCAAGAGCCGCACGGGCGGTTCAACCTTCAAGAATCCCCAAGGCAACAAATCCTGGCAGCTTATCGATGCCGCCGGGTGCCGGGGCCTCGCCGTGGGCGACGCCAAGGTTTCGGAGCTGCACTGCAATTTCCTCATCAACGAAGGCAATGCCTCCGCTGCCGACCTCGAGACGCTCGGCGAAACCGTGCGTGCACGGGTTAAGGAAACGAGCGGCGTCGAGCTCGAATGGGAAATCAAACGGCTCGGCAAGGCCGGCTAAACGCCGCCTCGGGACGGCGATCGGCCCATTCCTTCCCGCCACCACACACTTTTTCGCCCATCCGTGTGCGCCGGCGCGAATACGGTTAATGCGGCGTTAACCAAATCGGGGTGTCTTGCTTAATGAAGGACGCGAGGCGCTCTTTCCGCGTGTCAGTCCATCTCACAGGGTCCGTTTCATGACAGAAAAACAAACGCATGTTGCCGTTCTGATGGGAGGCCTGTCCTCCGAGCGCGAGATATCGCTGCGCTCGGGCGCGGCCTGTGCCGAGGCCCTCGAGGGAGAAGGCTATAAGGTCACCAAGGTCGACGTAGGCCGGGACGTTGCCGAGCGTTTGGCCGCGATCAAGCCGGATGTCTGTTTCAACGCGCTCCACGGCAAATACGGGGAAGACGGCTGCATACAGGGCCTCCTGGAGACCATGGGCCTGCCCTACACCCATTCGGGGGTCCTCGCCTCGGCGCTCGCCATGCACAAGGAACGCGCCAAGTCCGTCCTCCGCGAGGCCGGGGTGCCGGTTGCCGAAAGCCGGGTCGTGAGCCGGGCTGAAGCGGCGAAGGGCCATCCCATCGACCCCCCTTACGTCATCAAGCCGCCGGCAGAGGGCTCGTCGGTTGGCGTCTACATTATTCGGGAAGACAAGGCCCACCCGCCCCGAGAGCTGATGTCCGCCGAATGGGCGCTTGGCGAAGAGCTCATGGTGGAGCGTTTTATCCCTGGCCGTGAGCTGACGTGCGCCGTGATGGGCGACGAAGCGCTGGACGTGATCGAGATCCAGCCGGCCGAAGGCCTCACCTTTTACGATTACGAGTCGAAATACGCTCCGGGAGGCTCAATTCACGTCCTCCCGGCGCCAATTAAACTAAATGTTTACCAATTGGTACAGAAGCTGTCGGTAGCGGCTCATAGGGCACTGGGCTGCCGTGGGGTCAGTCGGAGCGACTTCCGTTACGACGACAGGCCAGATGGAACGGGGGAGCTGATCTGTCTTGAGGTCAACACCCAACCGGGCATGACGTCCACGTCACTGGTGCCGGAGCTTGCCGCCCACGCAGGGCGATCATTTGGTGAGCTGGTCCGTTGGATCGTGGAGGATGCGTCGTGCAATCGCTAGGCACGTCAGGAGGTTACGGCAGAGGAGGGTCCCGCAGGGCGCCGGTGGCGCACGGCGCGGTCAACCCTCACGAGCGCCGGCTTCCCGTGCCGCAAGCGAGCCGGACGGTCACGGCGAAGGGACCGCGGCGCGTGCAACTCGGCCGGACGCGCCGGGGCTTCTTGAATGGCAAGGGGCAGATCCTGTGTGCCGCGTTCGTCGCCAGTGCGGTGCTCTACGGGGCGATCGTCGGCGGTCACATCGAGCAAATTTTTAACGCGGCGGTAACAGGCGCTGAGCGCGCCGTCGTCGCGATGGGATTCGGGGTCAAGCGCGTGGTCGTGGAAGGTCAGAAGAATGCGACCGACTTCGCGATCACGACGGCCCTTGGCGCGGGGCCCGAGACGTTTATGCTGGCGTTCGATACCGATGCCGCCAAAGATCGTCTCGAGGCGGTGCCGTGGATCCGTCATGCGCGCGTCATGCGCCTTCTGCCCTCGACGCTCCAAGTCGAGATCGAAGAGCGTGACCCTTACGCCATCTGGCAGAACAAGAGACAGACCTTCGTCGTGGACAGCGAAGGCGTGGTCTTGGCGCCGGCACTGCCGCAGGCCTTTCCGGAGCTGCCACTGGTTGTTGGCGAAGGTGCGGGCAAGCACGCGGCGGCTCTCTACCAGACGCTTGCGCCCTACAAGGATCTGAGACGCCGGATGCTCGCGGCGTTGCGCGTCGGCGATCGCCGCTGGACGCTCAAGCTGCGCACGGGCACCGAGATCATGCTGCCTGACGGCAATATTGAGATGGCCTTGGACGCGCTCGAGAAACTCGAGCGCGAGCGCGGGGTGTTCCAGCAGGATATCGCCGCCATCGACATGCGTCTTCTCGACCGCGTCACACTGCGTTTGCGCGAGAACACGGCCGCGTCCGTGGGAGACGCGGCGACGCCAGCCGGCGTGCCGACATCGGCGACCGGCGCAATCAATCAACCTGCAATGCCTGGCCCCGGTGGCCGGACGTGAAACGGAGCTTGAGGGCAGGGGGATGACCTACAACCCATCGATCAGAGGAAAGCGCCAGCGCATCGTTACCGCTCTTGATATCGGTACGAGCAAAGTGTGCTGCCTGATCGGCAAGACCTCGGATATGCCCGATTGGGTCGAGGGCGGCACCGATGCCGTCCAGTTCGACGTGCTCGGCTTCGGCCATACGCGCGCCGAGGGTCTGAAGGCGGGCATGGTCACCCATCTCGACAGCGCCGAGGCGTGCATCCGTGCCGCGGTCGACTCTGCCGAGCGCATGGCCGGCGTGGTTGTCGAACACGTCCACCTGTCCGTGACGGCCGGACGCCTCAAGAGCGACAGTTTCTCGGCGGGCGTGGGCTTGCCGTCGGGCTCCGTGCGCGAGGACGACGTGCGGCGCCTGCTCGCCGGCGGCCGCCAGTATGCTTCGCGCGACCGGCGCACTGTGATCCACGCTCTGCCTACTGATTTTCGCCTCGACGACAACGGCGGTATCGCCGAGCCTCGGGGCATGTGCGGCGAGCGCCTGTCGGTCGACTTGCACACGGTTACCGCGGACGAAGCCGCGACCCGCAATCTGATGCTCAGCGTCGAACGCTGCCATCTCGGCGTCGGCGGACTGGTGGCCGCGCCCTATGCCAGCGCACTGTCCGTCGTGACGCCCGACGAAGCCAAGCTTGGCGTGGCGGTCATCGACTTCGGCGCTGGAACGACGACCTTGTCGGTCATCGCGGATGGGCATTTCCTGCATGCCGATGCGATCGCGCTAGGCGGCCACGGCGTCACGGTCGATATCGCCCGCACGCTCGGCGCGCCGATGGAACATGCAGAGCGGCTCAAGACCCTGCACGGCAGCGCCTTCGCGACCCTGTCCGACGAGCGCGAGATCATCACCTATCCGTGCGTGACCGGTGTCGCGCAAGGAAACATCAATCAGATTACGAAGGCCCAGCTCGCCTGCGTCATCCGTCCGCGTGTCGAGGAAATCCTCGATCTTATGCGGCACCGGCTCGCATCGAGTGGCTTCCCCGCCGAGGTCGCTCAGCATCTGGTGCTGACCGGGGGCGGCAGTCAGCTCACGGGCCTCGTGGAGCTTGCCTCGAACATGTTTGGACGCCCGGCGCGGCTTGGCCGCCCGCGCGCCATGACGGGATTGCCGCCCGCCGCCGCCGCGCCGGACTTCTCCGCCGCGATCGGTTTGCTTCTGCATTGGGCGCGCGGTGAAGAAATGCTCGGATCCCAAACCGGGCAACGGTTCTTGCGTACGGGGACAGGCTACTTCGCCCGGATGGGCGAGTGGATCATGGAGAATTTTTAACGGACACGAAGCCAGACGCCGCGCGTTCAATGGGGGTGTGGGTGTCGGCTCAATAGCAAGGGGCAATTCGCAAGGATTGGAAGCCGCCATGACGATCAATCTCAAAGTGCCAGATCTGACCGAGCTTAAGCCGCGCATCACCGTTTTCGGTGTGGGAGGCGCCGGCGGCAACGCCGTGAACAACATGATTGAGCGCGGGCTCAACGGGGTCGAATTCGTTGTCGCCAATACGGACGCGCAAGCGCTGGCGAGCTCAAGCGCCGAGCGCCGCATTCAGATGGGCAACAACGTCACCGAGGGTCTCGGTGCCGGGTCTAAGCCTGAGATCGGCGCCGCCGCCGCGGAAGAGGCCATGGCGGATGTGAAAGCCCATCTCGTCGGCTGCCACATGGCCTTCATCACGGCCGGCATGGGTGGCGGCACCGGCACGGGCGCCGCGCCGGTCATCGCCCGCGCGTCGCGCGAGGAAGGCATTCTGACGGTCGGTGTCGTCACCAAGCCGTTCCAGTTCGAAGGCGCACGCCGCATGCGTGCCGCCGAGGCCGGTATCGAGGAGCTGCAGAAATACGTCGATACGCTGCTCATCATTCCGAACCAGAACTTGTTCCGTGTCGCCAACGAGAAGACGACCTTCACGGACGCCTTCGGCATGGCCGACGATGTGCTGCGCTCCGGCGTCGGCTGCATCACCGACCTCATGGTCAAGGAAGGTCTCATCAACCTCGACTTCGCCGATGTCCGCACGATCATGGCTGGCATGGGCAAGGCCATGATGGGAACGGGCGAGGCCAGCGGCGACCGGCGCGCGATCGACGCGGCCGAGGCTGCGATCTCGAACCCGCTGCTCGACGATGTTTGCATGAAGGGGGCGAGCGGCCTTCTTGTGTCGATCACCGGCGGCAGCGATCTCACCCTTTATGAGGTCGACGAGGCGGCGAGCCGCATTCGCACCGAGGCGGACGAGGACGCCAATATCATCGTCGGCGCGACCTATGACGACGAACTCGACGGTTTGATCCGTGTTTCCGTGGTTGCCACGGGGATCGGCACGCTGTCGGCCGAGGACCAGCCCGCCGAGACGCGGGCGAAGCCGGATGCCGATCGCGGGCGTCTCACGGAGCGTCTGGCCGGGCTGACGACGGTCCCTGGCGGGAGCGCCGACGAGCCGGTCGATCTGGACGAGAGCCTGATGGTTCCCGACTCGGAGCAGTCCCAGGACGCCCAGGTCTGGCGTGCGCCAAACGACGTGACGATTGAGAAGCGGCCTCAGGCCGTCAGCGGGGTTGCCCTGCCGCGGCCGCCGGCCGCGCCGAAGCCCTCGGAAGCGCCGCGCAACTTCCAGCCCGCACCTCCGGCCGCAATCAAGCGGCCCGTGCGCCGCATGCCGCGGGTCGAAGACCTGCCGATGGTGGCTCAGAAGGCTCTTCAGGCCAAGGCGGGCGAGAGCGATGCCGCCGGCCTGGATGCGCAGAAGAAGGCCGCTCGCCCCCTTCATGCAGACATCGTCGAGCAGCGGGTTCGAGATCGCAGCCTCGGCCGCGTCGATCGCGCGCCGGTCGC
>JARRPE010000021.1:0-13377 GCA_037383205.1 Methyloceanibacter sp. | reverse complement strand
GCTACATGTTCGCCGCCGAAGGGGTAGGGGCGTATGGCGCGGGCATCTTCCACCTCTTCACCCATGCCTGCTTCAAGGCGCTGCTGTTCCTCTGCGCCGGCGCCGTCATTCATACGCTGGCCGACAATCAGGATATGCGCCGCATGGGCGGCCTGCGGAAGATCATCCCCTTCACCTGGGCCATGATGCTGATCGGCTCGCTGGCGCTGACCGCGTTCCCGCTCACATCCGGTTTCGTTTCGAAGGACTTCATCATCGAGACGACCTGGTTCGATCACTCGGTCATCGGCCAATACACCTATTGGATGGTGCTCATCGCCGCCTTCCTGACCTCGCTCTACACGTGGCGGCTGATGTTCATGACCTTCGAAGGCAACTTCCGGGGGCCGAGGGATGTACGCGACCATGCGCACGAACCGCCTTGGACCATGGCCGTGCCGCTACTCGTTCTCGCCGCGGGCGCGCTGTTCGCAGGCTTCGGATTCCGGCATCTGTTCATCGGCGCAGACCAAGCGAGCTTCTGGCGCGACAGCATTGTCCTGCCTCATGGCGGGCATCATGACGTGCCGTTCTGGCTATTGTTGTCGCCGACCATCGCCATGACGCTCGGTTTTCTAATCGCCTGGTACTGCTACATGTGGCGGCCGCTGGTTCCGTTCGGCCTGCTCAAGCGCTTCCCGGCGGCGAACCAATTCCTCTTCCATGCTTGGTACTTCGACGCGCTCTATGACCGCATCTTCGTCCGGCCTGCCAGATGGCTCGGTAATTTCCTCTGGAAGGTGGGCGACGGCAAGATCATCGACGGTATCGGGCCGAACGGTGTTGCCGCGCGCGTTCTGGACATCACAAGGGGCGTCGTGAAACTGCAGACCGGCTACATCTACCACTACGCGTTCATCATGCTCATCGGCGTCGCGCTTCTGATCACCTATTTCATCGTGATGGGAGGAGCGTTGAAGCCATGAGTTACGGGTGGCCCATTCTCTCCACGGTGACGTTCCTGCCGCTGGTCGGCGCACTGCTGATCTTCGCGCTGCGCGGCAATGACGAAAGCACGGCCCGCAACGCACGCTACATCGCGCTGTGGACAACGCTGATCACCTTCGCGATCTCGCTTTTGCTTTGGATCGACTTCGATCCCACCACGGCCAAGTTCCAATTCGTCGAGGAACGCGCGTGGCTCGGGCCGATACGGTTCCATATGGGCGTCGACGGCATCTCGATGCTGTTCGTGATCCTGACGACGTTCTTGATGCCGCTCACGGTCCTGTCGACCTACGGCGCCATCAAGACACGGGTGCGCGAGTTCATGATCGCGTTCCTAATCCTGGAAACGCTGATGCTCGGCGTGTTCTGCTCCCTCGACCTGGTGATGTTCTACCTGTTCTTCGAGGGCGGCCTTATTCCGATGTTCATCATCATCGGCATTTGGGGCGGATCGAACCGCGTGTATGCGAGCTTCAAGTTTTTCCTCTATACGCTGGCGGGCTCGCTCCTGATGCTGATCGCGATCCTCGCCATGTACTGGGAGGCGGGGACCACCAACATTCCCGAGCTGCTCCAGCACGATTTCCCGCCGCAGATGCAAACTTGGCTATGGCTTGCGTTCTTCGCATCCTTCGCGGTGAAGCTGCCAATGTGGCCCGTGCACACCTGGCTGCCCGACGCCCACGTGCAGGCACCGACGGCGGGTTCCGTGGTGCTGGCCGGCATTCTTCTGAAGCTCGGCGGGTACGGCTTCTTGCGCTTCTCCATTCCGATGTTCCCGCTTGCGTCGGCCGACTTCGCACCGCTCATCTACGCCCTGTCGGTGATCGCGGTGATCTACACCTCGCTCGTCGCGCTCGCCCAGCAGGACATGAAGAAGCTGATCGCCTATTCGTCCATCGCTCACATGGCGTTCGTGACGATCGGCATCTTCACGCTCACCATGCAGGGCCTGCAAGGCGGCATCTTCCTGATGCTGTCGCACGGCCTTGTCTCCGCCGGCCTGTTCCTCTGCGTCGGCGTGGTCTACGACCGGATGCACACCCACGAGATCTCCGTCTTCGGTGGCCTCGTAAACCGCATGCCTCTTTACGCCGTCGTCTTCATGATCTTCACCATGGCGAATGTCGGCCTGCCGGGAACATCCGGCTTTGTCGGCGAATTCCTGACGCTGCTGGGCGCCTTCGAGGTGAACACCTGGGTCGCCGCGCTGGCGGCCACCGGTGTCATTCTGTCCGCCTGTTACGCGCTGTGGCTCTATCGGCGCGTCGTTTTCGGTGAGATCACCAATCCGGCGTTGAAGCTCATCCAGGATCTGTCGTGGCGCGAAGTCGCCGTCATGGCGCCGCTGATCCTTCTCACCATCTATTTCGGCTTCCATCCCAACCCGATCCTCGACGTCACGGCGACGTCGGTCGAGGCGCTGATGGCCGACTTCAAAGCGAACCTGGCCGCCGCCGAACAGGCGCGGCTGGCGCTGGTGCCGTAAGGGAGGGTGCCATGACCGAACAGCTCAACCTTCTCCCGCTCCTGCCCGAACTGACCTTGGCCATCGGCGCCATGGCGCTGCTCATGGTCGGCGTCGGCGGACGCGACGAGGAGCGCGGCGAACTCGTCATGTGGCTCTCGGTGGCGGTGCTCGTCCTAGCGGGTTTCTTCGTCACCATGGGCGAGGGCACGGTGACCGTCTTCGGGAACAGTTTCATCGTCGATCCCTTCGCCCGCATGCTGAAACTGCTGGCCCTGACCGGCGCAGGTGTCGCGCTGATCATGTCCCGGGACTTCTGGCGCCATGAAGGCGGTCTGAAGTTCGAGTATCCGGTGCTTCTGCTGCTCGCGACCACCGGCATGCTGATGATGATCTCGGCGAACGATCTCATCGCACTCTATGTAGGCCTGGAACTTCAAAGCCTCGCGCTCTACGTGGTCGCGGCTTTCAAACGGGATTCGACCCGCTCCTCCGAAGCCGGCATGAAGTACTTCGTGCTCGGCGCATTGTCCTCAGGCATGCTGCTCTATGGCGCCTCGCTGATCTACGGCTTCACCGGCTCGACCGTCTTCTCCGAAATCGCGGCCGCGGCTCAGCCGTCCGGCGGCAATCCCAATCTCGGCCTCATCTTCGGCTTGGTGTTCCTGCTGACCGGTTTCGCCTTCAAGATCTCCGCGGTGCCGTTCCATATGTGGACGCCGGACGTCTACGAGGGCGCGCCGACGCCGGTGACGGCCTTCTTCGCCGCGGCTCCGAAGATCGCCGCCATGGCCTTGTTCGTCCGTGTCGTGGTCTCCGCCTTCCCGGCCATCACCGACCAATGGCAGCAGATCGTGATCTTCCTGTCGCTCGCTTCCATGGCGCTGGGCGCCTTCGCCGCGATCGGTCAGCGCAACATCAAACGCCTGATGGCCTACAGCTCGATCGGCCATATGGGCTTTGCGCTTGTCGGCCTTGCGGCCGGCACGGAGCAGGGCGTGCAGGGCGTGATCATCTATATGGCGATCTATCTCGTAATGACGCTCGGCACTTTCGCCGTCATTCTGTCGCTACGCCGCGACGGCGAGATGGTCGAGGAAATCGATCAGCTCGCGGGCCTTTCACGGACAAGCCCGTTGATGGCCCTTGCACTCGCGATCCTGCTGTTCTCATTAGCGGGCATTCCACCGCTCGCCGGCTTCTTCGCGAAGTTCTACGTCTTCCTCGCGGCCGTCGAAGCGGGGCTCTACGCTCTCGCGATCATCGGTGTACTGCTTAGCGTCGTGGGCGCCTTCTACTACTTGCGCATTGTGAAGCTCATGTATTTCGACGAGCCCGCAAAGGCCTTCGAGCCGATGCCGCGCCCTCTGGCCATTGTGCTTGGCACGGCCGGGGTGTTGATCATGCTCTTCTTCGTTTATCCGTCTCCGCTTGTCGCGGCCGCCGGAACCGCTGCAAAATCGCTTTTTTGAAGTCAGCGCTAATCCGATGGAGCGCGGCGCGTCCGTCCCGCCACCTAATATTGAACCGTTAGCCGCATACCTGAATGAACCAATTCGCGCGCACTACACCCAAGCTTCCCGCAGGCTATCGCCTTGTCCAATTGGACACGGTGGATTCGACCAACGACGAAGCGAAGCGGCGCGCGGATATGGGCGAGCCCGGCCCCTTGTGGATCTGGTCGGCCCGCCAGTCGAAGGGGCGCGGACGGGCAGGTCGGCACTGGACCTCTCAGGTCGGGAACCTCTTCGCAAGTCTCCTGGTCCGCCTCAACTGTCCGCTTCAGACCGCAAGCCAACTCGCCCTCGTGGCGGGCATCATCACCTACGAGACGCTCTCGAAGCTCATCGCCTATGAAGGCCGCTCCAAACTGCTCCTCAAATGGCCCAACGACGTGCTGCTCGACGAGGAGAAAATCGCGGGGATGCTTCTCGAGAATCTCGGTGCGCCGGGCGATAGACGTTCCGCGGTCGTGATCGGTACGGGTATCAATCTCGCGAGCCATCCCGAGGATCTGCCGCAACCCGCTGTGAGCCTCGACGCCTATGGGCTGACGGTCCAACCGGCCAAAGCGCTGGAAGTGCTCGCGGCGACCACCCATGAATGGCTGAAGCGCTGGGACGAAGGGGCGACCTTCCCGACCATTCGCCGCGCTAGGCTCGACCGTGCAGGCCCCACGGGACGAAAGCTCGTCGTTCAGATCGGTAACGAGCGGATCGAAGGCACCTATGAGGGTCTCGATCTTGAAGGGGCGCTTCGGCTCCAAACACAGGAAGGCAAGCGCACCATTGCGGCAGGCGATGTCTTCTTCGCGCCCTGACGCCATGGCCGCCCAGGACCCCAAGAGCAAGAACAAGCTGGTCTTCGTCCCGCTCGGCGGCGTGGGCGAGATCGGCATGAACCTGTACCTCTATGGGTATGGTCAGAAGAATGCGTACACCTGGCTCATCGTCGATATGGGCGTGACGTTCGGCGGCGAGTACGAGCCCGGGATCGACGTCATCCTGCCGGACATCCGCTTCCTCGAAGAAGAACGCCACAACATCGCGGGGCTTGTGCTGACCCACGCCCACGAGGACCATTACGGCGCCATTCCCGACCTGTGGCCATTGATCGGACGCGTCCCGATATACGCCACGCCGTTCACGGCGGCGATGCTGCGGGGCAAGCTCGGCGAGGCGCGCATGGACGACGACGATCTGCCGCTCGAGATCGTGCCCTTGGGTGCGCGGCGTCAGATCGGTCCATTCGATGTCGAGCTGATCTCCATGTCCCACTCGATTCCAGAGCCGACTGCGCTTGCGATCCGGACACCCCTCGGAACGGTTCTTCACACGGGCGACTGGAAGCTGGACGAGACACCGCTCACCAGCGCACCGACCGATGAGAACCGCCTGCGCGAGATCGGCCGTGAGGGCCTCGACGCGCTGATCTGCGATTCGACCAATGCCATCCGCGAGGGCGTTTCCCCGTCCGAGGCCGAGGTCGCTGAGAACTTGGTCAAGCTCGTCAAACAAGCACCGGCCTGCGTCGCCGTCACCACCTTCGCCTCCAACGTCGCGCGGCTGGGTTCGGTGGCGAAGGCCGCACGGGCCGCAAAGCGCGAACTCGTCGTGGTGGGCCGCGCCATGTACCGCGTCATCGAAGCGGCCCAGGCGACCGGCTATCTCGACCCGGAACTGCGCTTTCACCAGGAGACGGCCTTCAATCAGTTTCCGCCCGACAAGATCGTAGCACTGTGCACGGGAAGCCAGGGAGAACCGCGCGCCGCGCTGTCGCGCATCGCGTCCGGAGAACATCCGCATGTTTCTCTCAAGAAAGGTGACTGGGTGATCTTCTCGTCGCGCACGATTCCCGGGAACGAGAAATCCGTGGGGCGAATTCAGAATGCCCTGTCCGATAATGCCATTGAGATTCTCACGGATCAGGACGCGCTGGTGCATGTCTCGGGCCATCCGCGCCGAGGGGAATTGGAGCAGCTCTACGGGTGGCTGAAGCCTGCCATTGCGGTGCCCATGCATGGCGAGGGACGGCATTTGGAGGCGCACGCGGAATTGGCCGAGGACCTCGGCGTTGCGGAGGTCGTTCGGGCCCGCAACGGGACGATGGTCCAACTTCTACCGAAGCCGGCCGGCATTATCGATGACGTCCCCGTAGGCCGGCTCTATCGCGACGGCGCGATTCTGACCTCGGCTGACGAGGGCCAAGTTCGGGATCGCCGCAAGCTCAGCTTTGCCGGCATTGCGGCCGTATCGCTTGTCCTGACCACGAAGGGCGAACTTGTCGCCGATCCCGAAGTGACCCTCACGGGGATGCCTGAAGAGGACAATGACGGCGTGCCGCTCGACGAAATCGCGCGCGACGCCGCCATCGGAACGGTCGAAAGCATTCCGCGCCCGCGCCGCAAGGACCCGCAACTCGTCTCCGAAGCGGTCCGCCGCGCGGTCCGGGCAGCTCTGGGACAGGCCTGGGGCAAGAAACCGATCTGTACCGTGTTGACGACCGTACTCTAACCGCCCCAAAAAGAGGGCATTGAACGCCTCAGTTGCCGCTTGGATTGAGGCTGAGATGATTGTTCGAAGGAGCAGAGATTCATGATTGGCCGTCTGAACCATGTAGCCATCGTCGTGCCGGACCTGACGGCCGCGACCGCCGTCTATCGCGACACGCTCGGAGCCACTGTGTCTCCTGAAGAAGATCAGCCGGAGCACGGTGTACGGACGGTTTTCATCGAGTTGCCGAACACCAAGGTCGAACTTCTGGGTGTCCTCGGCGACAACTCGCCGATCGCCGCCTTTCTCGAACGGAATCCTAGCGGCGGCATTCATCACATCTGCTACGAAGTGCCGGACATCATGGAAGCACGCGACCAGCTCACGAAGGAGGGCGCACGCGTCCTTGGTGATGGTGAGCCCAAGATCGGCGCGCACGGCAAGCCGGTTCTCTTCCTTCACCCCAAGGATTTCTGCGGCACCTTGGTCGAGCTCGAAGAGGCCTAGGCCGTGAGTCTTATCTTCGGCATCGCCATCTACTTCGTCATCTGGTGGGTGCTGCTCTTCGCCATTCTGCCCTGGGGCGTTCGCACGTCCGAAGAAGCGGGCGAAGCCAGCAATCCGGGCTTCGCCGACAGCGCACCGCATAAGCCGAAGCTGCTGCCGAAGATCATCGCGACCACAATTGTGTCCGGAATCGTCTTCGCCTTCATCTACGCGATCATGGTGCACCACATCATCCGGCTCGATGACATTCCGTTCTTCCCACGCTACGAGCGGGTACAGGAAGCGCACTAGCGAGCGGCGAAAACCATCTGGTTTGCACTGGCTGGGACACGGCCAAAAAAAGCAAGATCCCTAAGGACCTTGCTTTTCAAGTGGTTTCTCCTTTACTCCCCCACCGGGACAACTCACGAGGAGCGTGGCGGAAAAGCGGCTGCGCTTGTCTGTTTAATAGACGCGCGCCAGGAGTCTTTCCTCCCAAGACTTGGACCTAAAGTCGTCGACACTCTTGGTCTTTGACACTGTCCAATCTCTAAACGCTTCACGTCACAACCTACGGGGGCCGAGCGCTCTTGCGTTGTGGGCGGACCCTAGCTTGGCCGCGCCAAATTGTCACCATCATTGTGACCGGTCGACGCATATTTGTTCAAAAAAATCGATCACCCAATTTGCGAACCAGAACAATTTGAGCCATTTCGACTTTCGGAACCGAAGAATCTGCCTCACTAGAGGGCAATTTGCACAACTGACTAAAATCAGGGCGCGACTCTGACCTTGAACTATGACCTCGCACAGCTCTGGCGGCCTGAGCGGGCCGATGCTGCGCCACAATTCGGGAACCATCACAAGGGTCAGACAAAGGTTGCGCCGCTCGATTGCCTACACCGGCGAACTTGGCTATTAGCCGCGTCTAGGGTGCGTCATGGTGCCAGCCGCCGCTTGCAAGCCCGATATGAAAACGCGGCCGGCCCTTCTGGCCTTGGCCACAGCAACGCCTTCAGAGCTTCACGATGCGCCTCAGCCGTTTCTTTCTTCCGATCCTGCGCGACGACCCCAAAGAGGCCGAGATCGTCTCGCACCGGCTCATGCTCCGCGCCGGCATGATCCGCCAGTCAAGCGCGGGCATCTACACGTGGCTTCCCCTGGGCTTCCGCGTGCTGAGCAAAATCGAGCAGATCGTGCGCGAGGAGCAGGACCGGGCAGGGGCACTCGAGCTCCTGATGCCGACCATTCAGTCGGCCGATCTGTGGCGCGAGACCGGACGTTATGACGACTACGGCAAGGAGATGCTGCGCATCCAGGACCGGCACGAGCGCGACATGCTTTACGGTCCCACCAACGAGGAGCTCATCACCGCGATCTTCCGCGACGGCGTGAAGTCCTACAAGGATCTGCCGCGCATCCTCTATCACATCCAATGGAAGTTCCGGGACGAGATCAGACCGCGCTTCGGCGTCATGCGCGGCCGCGAATTCCTGATGAAGGATTCCTACTCCTTCGATCTGACCCAGGACGATGCGCGCAAATCCTATAATCGCATGTTCGTTTCGTACCTGCGCACCTTCGCGCGTATGGGATTGAAGTCGATCCCGATGGCGGCCGAGACGGGCCCGATCGGCGGCGACCTCTCGCACGAGTTCATCATCCTGGCTGAAACAGGTGAAAGCGAAGTCTATTGCCACAAGGACTATCTCGCGATGGAGCCGCCGGGGGCGGATCTGGACTATGACGGCGATCTGGCGCCGCTCGTGCGTGACTGGACGGGCCGATACGCGGCGACGTCGGAGATGCATGACGCGGCACGCTTCGAGGCGGACGTCGCCGAGGCGGACCGTGTCACCGCACGCGGCATCGAAGTGGGTCACATCTTCTTCTTCGGAACGAAGTATTCCGAAGCGATGGGTGCAAAGGTGCAAGGCCCCGGCGGCGATTTGATTACCGTCGAGATGGGCTCTTACGGCATCGGCGTCTCCCGCCTGGTCGGGGCGATCATCGAAGCATCCACGACGAGGCGGGCATCATTTGGCCGCAATCGGTGGCGCCTTTCGACATCGGGCTGATCAACCTGAAAGTCGGCGATGAGGCCACCGACGCCGCATGCGAGGACTTCTACGCGCAGCTGCAAAATGCGGGCTTGGACGTGCTATACGACGACCGCGACGACCGCGCCGGGGCCAAGTTCGCCGCCATGGACTTGATCGGTCTCCCCTGGCAGTTGATCGTCGGGCCCAAGAGCCTCAAGGCCGGCGAGGTCGAACTGAAGGAACGTGCGACCGGCGCCCGTCATAGTCTCACCTTCGACTCGGCGTTGACTATGCTCACCGACGCAAGGGCAGGCCGCACCAGGGAAGGCGCATGAGCGCGAGCAGAACCGCATGAGCGCGAGCGAAACCGTAGCCGAACACATTGAAAGCCCCGCGGCGCCAATCACGCGTCCGTTCGCGCCGTTCGAGTGGCTGGTGGCGCTGCGATACCTGCGCGCCCGCCGCAAGGAAGGCTTCATCTCCGTCATCGCGGGTTTTTCCTTCATCGGCATCATGCTCGGCGTCGCGACGCTGATCATCGTCATGGCGGTCATGAATGGCTTCCGGCAGGAGCTGTTCGACAAGATGCTGGGGCTCAACGGCCACGTCGTCGTGCACAGCGTTGGGCAGTTCACGGATTACGATCAGGTCTCCAAGCGCGTGGCCAGCGTCAATGACGTCAAATACGCGCTCCCGCTCGTAGAAGGCCAGGTTCTCGCCTCCTTGCTCGAAATGGCCTTCAGGCTCTTTAGATCAAGGTTCATTTCGGCACGCTCGACGGCTTCGACGACAATCCCGGCATCGCGATCGGTAGCCGCATGGCGAATACGCTCAACGTCAAGGTTGGCGATAGCGTCTCGATCCTGACGCCGCGCGGGGCGTCGACACCGCTCGGCACGGCGCCGCGCATCAAGCGCTACCCGGTCGTGGCGATCTTCGAGATCGGCATGTCGGAGTACGACGCCTCCATCATGTTCATGCCGCTGAACGAAGCGCAGATCTATTTCAATCAGCCCGACTCTGTGACGGTGCTCGAAGTTGTACTGGAATCGCCGGACGAGGTGGCGGAACTTGCGCCCGAGATCCTCAAGGCCGGCGGGCCGTCCATCTATGTCACCGACTGGCGCCAGCGCAACGCGACCTTCTTTTCGGCGCTCCAGGTCGAGCGCAATGTGATGTTCCTGATCCTGACGCTGATCGTCTTGGTGGCGGCGCTCAACATCATCTCGGGCTTGAAGATGCTCGTGAAGGACAAGGCCCGCGACATCGCGATCCTCAGGACAATGGGCGCGACGCGCGGCTCGGTGATGCGCATCTTTCTGATCGCGGGCGCCACCATCGGCGTCGCCGGGACCCTTGCGGGTCTCGCCCTCGGCGTGCTCGTCTGTCTGAACATCGACCACATCCGCTGGTTCGTGTCGTGGCTCACGGACACCGAGCTCTTCCCAGCCGAGCTCTACTATCTGTCCGAGCTGCCCGCCAAGATGGATGTCGGGGAGACGGTGTCCGTCGTGATCATGGCGCTGTCGCTCTCTATCCTGGCCTCGGTCTACCCGGCCTGGCGCGCCTCCCGGCTCGATCCGGTCGAAGCGCTACGCTACGAATAGGGGGCACCGTGGACGCGATCGAAATAACACCCACGCTGCAACTGGTCGATCTCGAGCGCGGCTTCACGCAAGGCGGCCGCCGGATCGACGTGCTGAAGAAGGCCTGCGCCAGCTTCTATCCCGGTGAGACCGTGGCGCTGCTCGGGCCCTCAGGCGCCGGCAAATCGACCCTGCTGCATATCGCTGGCCTGCTTGAAACACCCGACACGGGCAGCGTGATCATCAACGGCCGCGACTGCGTCACACTTGGCGACAATGAGCGCACACGAATCCGCCGAATGGAGGTGGGGTTCGTCTACCAATTTCACCATCTGTTGCCCGAGTTCTCGGCGCTCGAGAACGTGATGCTTCCCCAGCTCGTGCTCGGCCGTCCCAAGTACGACGCCGAAGCCCGGGCCAAAGCGCTGTTGGACCCGCTCGGGCTCCAGGACCGGTGGACCCATCGGCCAGCCGAACTTTCCGGTGGCGAGCAGCAGCGCGTCGCCATCGCCCGTGCGGTAGCGAACCAGCCCAAGGTGCTTCTTGCCGACGAGCCGACCGGCAACCTCGACCCGAGCACCGCCGAAAGGGTCTTCGATCAGATGATGCACCTCGTCCGGGACGAGGGCGTCGCCGCCGTGATCGCCACCCACAATCTCGATCTCGCCGCACGCATGGACAGGGTCCTGCGCCTGTCCGATGGATTGCTTGTGGAGGAACAGGTCGCCGTCGTGGAAGCGATCACCTGACCGCCTTGCCATACGGGCTCAAGGGTCCACAATTCCGTCCGGCAACCCGGTGAGTCTCTGACCGCCCCCAAGACGGAAGACCATGAGCGACAAGCAACCCTTCGTGCATCTGCGCGTGCATTCCGCCTATTCCTTGCTGGAGGGCGCGCTCAAGATTCCGAAGCTTGTCGAGCTGGCGAAGGCGGACGCGGCACCGGCATTGGCGCTTACCGATTCTAACAATCTGTTCGGCGCGCTCGAATTCTCCGAGGCCGTCTCTGGCGCTGGTATCCAGCCCATCATCGGCTGCACGCTGAGCGTAACGTTCGAGAAGTCCGCCAAGACGGGCAGCGCGCCGGAGCCGGTAAACCACCAGACCCCCGACGGCCGCATCGCGCTGCTGGCAAAGGACGAGGCCGGCTACGGCAATCTGATGGAGTTGACGACCCGCGCGTACTTCACGGCGGCCGAGACCGGAGAGGCCTTCGTCACCATCGACGAACTGGCGAACCACGCGCAAGGCCTGATCGCGCTCAGCGGGGGCCCCGAGGGCCTCGTGGACACGGCCTTCGCGGACGGGAACGCGGAACTCGCCCGGCACCGGGTCGAGGCGCTGCATTCGATCTTTGGAGACCGGTTCTACATTGAACTGCAACGCCATGGCCTGGCGCAGGAAAAAGCGGTCGAGCCACAGCTCCTACAAATGGCCTACGAGCTTGAGATCCCGCTTGTGGCCACGAATGAGCCGTTCTTCGCCACCACGGACGATTTCGAGGCGCACGATGCTCTGATCTGCATCGCGCAAGGCAGCTACGTCGCCGTCGACGACCGCCGCCGCCTGAGCCCCGAGCATTACTTCAAGTCAGCGGACGAGATGCGGGCCCTATTCGCGGACCTGCCCGAGGCCATCGAGAACACCGCCGAGATCGCCCAGCGCTGCGCCTTTCGGCCACAGAAACACAGCCCGATCCTGCCGGCGTTTTTTTCAGGCGGCGAGGCAAGCGCAGCCCTTGCAGAGACCGAAGCCGAGGAGCTGAAACGCCAGGCGGAAGAGGGGCTTACCGCCCGCCTTGCACAGCACGGTACAGCACCGGGCTCGGACGAGGCGGCCTACCGCGAGCGGCTCGCCTTCGAACTCGAGATCATCACCCGCATGAACTATCAGGGCTACTTCCTGATCGTTTCGGACTTCATCAAATGGACCAAGGGTCAGGGCATTCCCGTGGGGCCCGGACGTGGTTCCGGCGCCGGTTCGCTGGTCGCCTACGCGCTGACGATCACCGACCTTGATCCCATCCGCTTCGGGCTCCTGTTCGAGCGCTTCCTGAACCCGGAACGCGTGTCCATGCCCGACTTTGATATCGACTTCTGCCAGGACCGGCGGGACGAGGTCATCACCTATGTGCGCGACCGCTACGGTGCAGACCGGGTAGCGCAGATCATCACCTTCGGTAAGCTCCAGGCCCGCGCCGTGCTGCGGGATGTGGGCCGCGTGCTGCAGATGCCTTACGGGCAGGTGGACCGGCTCTGTAAGCTCGTCCCGATGAACCCGGCCAACCCGGTCACGCTGCCCCAGGCTATTGCCGGCGAACCGCGCCTGCAGGAAGAGCGCGACAAGGAGCCGATCGTCGCCAAGCTGCTCGACATCGGACAGAGGCTCGAAGGGCTCTACCGCCACGCCTCGACCCATGCGGCGGGCGTCGTGATCGCCGACCGGTCGTTGACTGAGCTCGTGCCGCTCTATCGCGACGCGCGCGCGCAGCTTCCGGCCACGCAATTCAATATGAAATGGGCGGAGGCGGCCGGACTGGTGAAGTTCGACTTCCTCGGGCTGAAGACGCTGACGGTCATCGACATGGCGCGGCGGCTGATCGCCCGCGACGGGCCGGACATCGACCCGGCGAAGATCCCGCTCGACGACACAAGGACCTACGAACTGATCCAGCGGGCAGAGACGGTCGGCGTGTTCCAGCTGGAAAGCCAGGGCATGCGCGATGCGTTGCGCAAGCTGAAGCCGGACCGGTTCGAGGACATCATCGCCATGGTCGCTCTGTACCGGCCTGGGCCGATGGACAATATCGAAACCTT
>JARRPE010000020.1:0-10129 GCA_037383205.1 Methyloceanibacter sp. | reverse complement strand
GCAAACGAGCTTAATCCAGGCCGCAGGCTACCTAGAGGGCTACCTTAGTCATTGACGGGGGCCCGAGGGTCTTCACTAACCTATTGAAAAGATTGGTGGGCGCACAAGGACTCGAACCTTGGACCCGCTGATTAAGAGTCAGCTGCTCTACCAACTGAGCTATGCGCCCTCAGAGCCTTAAGGTCACATGGCGTGACCGCTCTGGTCTGGCGCTTGTCGAAGCGCCAAGGGTGGAGCCTTTAGCACTCAGGCAGGCTGGCTGTCCAGTTCGCCGGAGCCAAAAAATGCGGTTTCGCTACCAGAGGCCGCCAAGCTCGGATTGCCGGAAGGTCACCCGCCGGTTGACATGGGCGTTCAGCACGAAGCCGAAGCCGATCATCATGGTCAGCATGGAGGTGCCCCCGTAGGAGAAGAGCGGCAGGGGCACGCCGACCACGGGCACGAGCCCCGTCACCATGGCCACGTTGATGAACACATAGGCGAACAACGTCAGGCCCATGCCGCCGGCGATGAGCTTCGCGAACATGCTGCGGCAGCGCAGGGCCATAAAGGTGATGAACACCAGCGCCAGCAGATAGAGCGACAAGAGGACGATGGCGCCGACAAACCCCATCTCTTCGGAGAACATCGTGAAGATGAAGTCGGTGTGTTTCTCCGGCAGGAAGTTCAACTGGGCCTGGGTGCCGTTCATGAACCCCTTCCCGCTCAACCCGCCCGAGCCGATCGCGATCTTGGACTGTAGGATGTGGTAGCCCGCGCCGAGCGGATCCGTCTCCGGATCGATAAAGGTCAGCACCCGCTGCTTCTGGTAGTCGTGCAGCATCTCCCAGGCATGGGGCAAAGCGACCACAACCGCGACAATGGCGCCGGCGAAGTAGAACCAGCTCACCCCGGCCAGGAACATCATGCCCCCGCCAATGATCGCGAACAGCGCGGCGGTTCCGAGGTCCGGCTGGATCAGGGCCAACAGAGCGGGCACGCCGATCATCAGAAGCGGCGGGATTAATGCATCTGGCCGCCAGATCTTCTCCGGCGGCAGCCACTGATAGTAGCGGGCGATGGCCAGCACCAGGGCGATCTTCATCATTTCCGATGGCTGGAAGCTCATCTCGCCAACGCCCAGCCACCGCCGCGCCCCGCCGCTCTCAACGCCGATCAGCGGCACCAGCGCCATGAGCACGAGCGCGAGGAGGAACAGGGGGTAAGCGGCTCTCAGCCACCAACGGATATCCGAGAAGGCGATGGCGAAAAGCAGCGCCAGCCCGACGCAATAGCGCATGACCTGGCGCGATGCCCACGGATCAAACGAGCCGCCGGCCACCGAATAGAGCGCCGTGATGCCGATCAGCACGATCGCGGTGATCAGCGCTATGAAGGGCCAGTTCAGCAGCAAAAGCTTCTTGGCAAGGTCCAGCTTTACCGCCGGGGCCTGGGCGAACAGCATCTTCATCCGTCGTCTCCGACGACCGCGACCTGTCTTACGATCTCATCCCTGCTCAGTCCAGCAAAGACCGGAGCCCGTGCGGAGTCGCGCAGAAGCGCCTCCGTCATGACGTCCTTGACGATGGGAGCCGCGGCGCTCGAGCCGCCGCCGCCATGCTCCACGACGCAGGCGGCCGCATAGCGCGGGTTGTCGAACGGCGCGTAGCCGATGAAGAGGGCGTGGGTTTCCCGCTCATAGGCCGACAGCTTATGCTCGTTATGCGCGTTCACGACCTGGGAGGTTCCCGTCTTGCCCGCCATCACGACGCCCGGTATTTCCAGCGCCGAACGGCGCGCGGTGCCGCGCGGCTCGTTGACGACGCCGAACATCCCCTTCCGGACGATGTCCAAATGCTTCGGGTCGAGTTGAAGCAGCGGCCAGTCCGGCTCCGGGTCATCGGGGGTCAGCACGAGCTTCGGGAGCACGGCGCGACCGGTGGCGACGCGCGCCGTCATCACCGCAAGCTGAAGCGGCGTGGACGACACGAAGCCCTGCCCGATGCCCGCGATGACGGTCTCGCCTCCGTACCAGGGCTCCATCAAATTTGCCCGCTTCCAGGCCACGTCGGGAATGATCCCTTCCTTCTGACCTGGGAGGCCGCAATCGTAGACCCGGCCCATACCGAGATGACGGGCGACGGCCGCCAGGTGATCGATGCCCATGCGTTTGGCGGTTTCATAGAAGTACACGTCGCAGGACTGCTTGAGTGCCTGGTGCACATCGATCCCGCCGCCATGGGCTCTCCAGCAGCGGAAGCGCGCACGGCCCATGGCGTAGACGCCGGGGCAGCGCATGGTCTCGCGGGAGTCGATCACGCCCGCATGGAGCCCCGCCAGGGCCGTGACGACCTTAAACGTAGAGCCCGGTGGATACTGACCGCGGATCGCCCTGTTCTGGAGCGGCTGATCCTTCGCGCGCGCAATTCTCCCCCACGCTTTGGGATCGACTTTGAAGACGACGTCGTTGGGGTCGAAGGTGGGCGTCGAAGCCAGCGCGAGGATGCCGCCGGTCTGAACGTCCAGCACCACCACCGAAGCGACCCGATGCTCCTTCAGGCGTTCCTGCGCCACCGCCTGCAGATGGTGGTCGATGCTGATGACGAGGTCCTTGCCCGGCGTGCTCGGCGTCGAGCCCAGTTCGCGCACCACGCGCCCGCGCGCGTCCACTTCGAATTGCTGCGTGCCGGGGCTCCCGCGCAATTGCTCGTCGAACGTTTTCTCAACGCCCGCCCGGCCGGCTCGGAAACCGGGAAGCCGCATGACCGGATCGAGATCCACCTCCCCCTTGCCGGCCATGCCCACATAGCCCACGAGATGGGCCATGGGCCGCGCATGATGGTACTTGCGATAGGCGGACCGGTCGGTCTGCAAGCCGGGAATCTGCGGCGCAAGGACGTTGAGCAAGGCGAACTGACGCCAGGTGAGGCCTTCGGCGACAAGCACCGGATAGTAACCGCTCTGGCGTGCGGCGGCCCGCACGACCCGGTCGCGCGCCCCTCTCGGAATCTCGACGATCCGCGACAGCCTATCGAGGGTTTCCGGCAGGCTCTTGCAGAACGCCGGGACCACGAGCAGACGCAAATTCTCTTTGTCCTCGGCCAGGATCGCGCCCGTGCGGTCGCGGATCGACCCGCGCGAGGGCGCCGCGAGCTGGATCATCAAGCGGTTCTCGTCGGAGAGAAGCCGATAGTCGGACGCCTCCTTGATCTGAAGCTGGTGCAGCCGCCATCCGAGCACGCCGAACAGACCCGCCTGCGCCCCGCCGACCAATAGCGCACGGCGCGAGAACCGGTAGCTTTGCCTGCGGGCGAAGTCGGGCTTCTTTTTCGCCCCGTAGTGAAGCGCTTTCGACTTCCTCATGCCGCCCTCCGGAAGAGCGTGCGGCGCGAATGGCCGATATTCCCGGACTGGACCCAGAGCAGCCCATAAAGCACGAACGGAAACACGGCGATCGATGTCGCGACGCCGAACACAATCGGCCACCAGTCGATCCAGCGAAGGTAATACAGGCTCGCCAGAAGCCAGCCGAATAGTCCGATCACGGAGATTAGCGCGATCCAGGCCAGCCAGTTCTTCCACAAGTCACGGCGTTCGCGGAAGGAGCCCGGCTTGAGGCCGACCGTCGCGGCGATCAAGCACATAAGAGCCCAAAAGCCCAACGGGCCGCCGCTGAGCAGGTCGGCGAGCAGCCCAAGAACGGCCGCCGCCGCCGGATGAAGCTCCGTACCGGGGATGGTGCGCCAGCAAAACACCATCATCACGACCAGCAAGGGCAGGATGAACGTCGCATCGGCTGGCAGTCCCCAGGGTACGGCGGTGGCGATCACCGCGATCAGGACCGAAAAAGCCGGAAGAAAACGCGTCATCGCTCAGCTTGCGCCTGCCCGGCGATAGGCTGTGACATGGCGTCCGGAGAGATCGCGGCAACAGGCGGCAGCGGCGCGCGCGGCACCACGGCCGTCCGGTCTTCTTCCGGCTCGGCCTCCGGCGGGGCCGAGAGCGGCCTGCGGTTCCCGGCGACGATCTCAGGGTCCGTCCGCTTCAGTGCGGGCGCGTCGAAGAACAGAACACTGACAGCATCGAGCGAGTTGAGTTCGGCGAAGGGCCGGATCTTGAAGGCGCCGGGCTCCCCGACGACCACGCCGACCCGCAGACCACGCGGCAGAACACCGTCGCTGCCCGAGGTGTAGACCTCATCGCCCACGTAGATCTCCGCACCATCCTCCAGGAACCCGAGCTGCAGTTCGGCGCTGTTGTCGCCCAACGCCAATGCCCGCGCACCCCGCGGCCCAACAAGAACCGGGATCCGGCTGTTGAGATCGTTCAGCAGGAGGACGCGCGCGACGTTGTCGCCGGCCTCCACGGTACGGCCCACGAGACCATCGCCGTTGATCACCGCGTAGCCGATCCGCAAACCGTCATTGCGTCCGAGATTAACGAGCGCGCTTCTGACGAAAGGGCCCCGCGCATCGGCAATCACCTGCCCGGTCGCGTAGACCAGCGCGGGCTCTTCGGCGGCATGCAGCAGCTTACGCAAGTGCGCCACCTTGCGCTCCAGAAGCTGAGTCCGCCACCGCCACTGCTTCAGTGCCTCGTTTTCCTTGGTCAGCCGGTCGACTTCCGCGACTGCGTCCTTGTGCATCCTTACATGAAGGCGGACGCGATCCACGGCCCGGCGCGCCTCGATGGCCGGCACCGAGGCCAGTTCCAGGAAGGGTGCCGACAGATCCACCAGCTCATCGCGGGCGCCTTCCAGAGCGCCATGATCGATCCGGCTTAGGACCAGCAGGACAGCGCATAGGAAATAAAGGCCGAAGCTCAGAAGTTCGACCGGCGCCGACCAGGATGGCCGGTGTCGTTGAAACAGAGATGGACTGCGCTTGGACATTGCGTTCAGTCTCTTGGAACGCCACCAGGACGTCCGTGGTCCTCAACTAGGGGCCCCGCGCCTAGACGAGACCAATTATAACACATCCCGCTAGGGTTTGATCAGCAGATCCGCCATTTCGTCCAGCCGCTCGAGCGCCATGCCCGTGCCGCGGACCACGCTGCGCAACGGATCCTCCGCGATCTTGAATTTCACGCCGGTTTCTTGCTGAAGCCGCACGTCGAGCTTCTCCAGCAGCGCGCCGCCGCCCGTCAGGTAGATGCCCGATTCGGCGATGTCGGCCGTCAGTTCGGGCGGCACGTCCGCCAGCGCCTGACGGATGCCGCCGACGATCTGCTGGATGGGCAATGTCAGCGCATCGGCGATCTCGTGTGGCCCCAGCGTGATTTCGGCGGGGAAGCCGCGCTGCAGGTCGCGTCCCTTGAGTTTGATCGCCACGTGCGTACCGTTGGCTTTTGCTATGGCCGAGCCGGATTCTTTTTTCACGACCTCGGCGTTCGGCGCCCCGATCATGAGGTGGTGCTTGAAACGGGCATAGTTGACGATCGCCTCGTCCATGGCGTTGCCAGCGGTGCGGATCGACTTGGAGTAGATCACGCTGCCCATGGACATCACGGCGATGTCCGTGGTGCCGCCGCCGATGTCGACCACCATCGAGCCGCGCGGTTCGTGGATCGGCAGCCCAGCCCCGATCGCGCCGGCCACGGGCTCGGAGATCAGATAGACACGCCGCGCGCCCGCCGACAGCCCAGCCTCGTGAACCGCGCGCCGCTCGACGGAGGTCGCGCTGGCCGGCACGCAAATCATCACCCGCGGGCTGCCGAAGAGGCGCCGCCTGTTCACACGGCGAATGAAGAACTTGATCATTTCCTCAGCCGCGTTGAAGTCGGCGATGACGCCATCACGCAGCGGCTGGACGGTCTCGATCTTGGTGGGGGTCTTCCCGAGCATGGTCTTGGCCTCATGGCCGGCCGCAATCACCTTCTGATCGTCGCCGCGCTGCTCGATCGCGACAACGGAAGGCTCGTCTAGAACAATTCCACGTCCTGGCACATAGACGACCGTGTTGGCCGTGCCGAGATCAATGGCCATGTCCGCGGATGAGCCCAACCACGAGAACATTTAGCGCCCCACCTGCCCGCCCCGCCGGCGAGCTCCACGCGTTACTGATATCCGGATCGAACCGCCTGCCAGGCCGTCGATCGCGGACAAAGATACCCACAACGGCAGAAAACGCCCCCAATCATTGGGTTCGCACCCCACCGCGACGGTCCGCATGTTGCGTCAATTCTCACGCCTCGGCAATGCGTGAGCAGACTGTTTTGCGAAAACTTTTTTCGATCTGCGCGGCACGGTGGTGGCGGTGAGTTCCTGCGCGCGTACTTAGCAGCCGGTGCCTCTCGACTGCCTCTAAGCTGGGCATTGTCGCGGCACAAATGCCATCGGCCCGGCGATGAGCGCCGGGCCGATGAACAGTCTCCAGAAGTGCTCGCCGACCGGGGCTCCGCCGCTACGAGGCGAGCATGGTCTCCGGCTTCCGGCGCGCCCCGCGGGCCAGCAGCTTGTTGAGCGCGCTCACATAAGCCCGCGCGGAGGCGACCATGGTGTCGGTGTCGGACCCGCGCCCGGTGGCGATCTTGCCGTCGGACTCAAGGCGCACCATGACTTCGGCTTGAGCGTCCGTACCTTCCGTAACGGCGCTCACCTGGTACAGAGCCAGGCGGGCATCGTGCGGCACCAGCGCGCGAATGGCCTGGAAGGTCGCATCCACCGGTCCGTCGCCGACGGCCTCGTACATATGCTGCTTGTCATCGATATGGAGGGTGATGGTCGCCTTCTGCGGGCCGCCGGTTCCGGCGATGACCGTCAGCGACGTCACCCGGATGCGGTCTTGCGCGGACGCGATCTCCTGGTCCACCAGGGCCTCGATGTCTTCGTCGTAGACGTGCTTCTTCACGTCGGCCAAGCCCTTGAAGCGCACAAAGGCATCCTCGAAGGCGTTGTCGCCCAGCTCGTAGCCGAGTTCCTTCAGCTTCTCGCGGAAGGCGTGACGGCCGGAGTGCTTGCCCATCACCAGCGAGGACTCCTTCACGCCCACGCTCTCCGGCGTCATGATCTCGAACGTGCCTGCATGTTTCAGCATGCCGTCCTGATGGATGCCGCTCTCATGGGCGAAGGCGTTCCGGCCAACGATGGCCTTGTTGTACTGAACCGGGAAGGCCGTCACCCGCGATACCAATTTCGACGCCCGGGTCAGGTGGGTCGTATCTACGCCGGTCCAGACGCCGAGGGCATCCGCCCGTGTGTGGATGGCCATGACGATTTCTTCCAACGCCGCGTTGCCGGCTCGTTCGCCGAGCCCGTTAACGGCGCATTCGACCTGACGCGCGCCCGCGCTAACACCGGACAGGGAATTGGCAACGGCCAGGCCCAAATCGTTGTGGCAGTGAGTCGAGAAGATGATCTCGTCTGCGCCGGGCACCCTCTCCTGCAGCATGCGGATCAGATCGCCGAACTCATCGTGATAGGCATAGCCGACAGTGTCCGGAATGTTCACGGTCGTCGCGCCAGCCTTGATCGCGGCTTCCACGCAGCGGCACAGAAAGTCTTCTTCGGTACGCGTCGCGTCCATGGCCGACCACTCGACATCGTCGGTGAGGCCACGAGCACGGCTGACGGAGGCCGTCACACGAGACAGGCACTCGGCCTCATCGATATCCATCTGATATTTGCGGTGGAGAGGCGACGTCCCGATGAAGGTATGGATGCGCCCGCGCTCTGCGGGCTTGATCGCCTCGGCGCATCGATCGATATCGCCGGGCTGCGCACGCGCCAAACCGCAAATGACGGCGTTCTTTGCGCGTCGCGCGATCTCCTGAACGCTTTCGAAGTCGCCTTGAGACGCTATCGGAAAACCCGCCTCGATGACATCCACGCCCATCTCGTCGAGAAGTTCGGCGACCTCCAGCTTTTCCTCGAAGGTCATCGTGGCGCCGGGGCACTGCTCGCCGTCGCGCAGCGTGGTGTCGAATATAATGACGCGATCCTTCTCGTCGCGCGTCTCAGTCTCGGTATTCATGGTGCTCGTCCTTAAAACGAATGGCTTTCAGTCTAACACGACCGGTCAAGCCGTTGACGTCTCAAGCCTCTGACTTCTTGGGCCATCGACTTCGTGGAGGTTCGTCTCGCCATCCCCTGAACGCCCGCCTCGGCATGCCGAGACCGCCGGTGCTCAGGGGCACATAAGGAGGAGCGGAAGGGTGAGCGCGCGCGCGAAGGACTGCTGCGGCAGCTTGGTGCCCAGCCGGTCTTTCGTCTGCATTTCAAAGCGCTGCATCATAGCCCTTCTCCGCGAAGGCCCTTCCGAAGCCCGCGATGTGCGAAAAATAGGGCGAACAGGGGAGAAGAGCAAGGGGAACGCGGCGCGGCGGTTAAGCCAGCGCCGCGCATCCTAGAAGTCGAAGATACCCGCGAACGGGTTGTCCCCGCGCCGCGACCGCCTGGAGACACGCCGCTCGCCGCCGCCCCCGTTCGACGCCGTGACGTTGTCGGGCAGACCGGCCGGGATCGGACGGCCATTGAGGGCGGCGATCATTCGCCGGTCATGACCGTACAGGTCCTTGAACTGCGTCAGTTCGCCATTTTCATCCACGACGGCTGTGAAATAGGTCAGGTACACGGGAATCCGGTTCTTGATGAAGATGTTGTTGGCGTCAGCGCCATTATACATCGCCGACGTCACGCGTGCTTGGGTCCAGTCCTGGTCGTGACCGAGGAGGACGGTAGCAAACTTGTCTGGATTCTGAACGCGGACGCAGCCATGGCTGAAAGCGCGCACGTCATTCGAAAACAGGTTCTTCTGCGTGGTGTCGTGAAGGTAGACGTCGTGCGTATTGGGGAACAGGAATTTCACGAGTCCCAGCACGTTGCGCGGCCCCGGCGGCTGATAGAGCTCATAACGGCGGATATCGTTGCGGCTCCAGTCGATCCGGTCGGGGTCAATGTCCCGGCCATTCGCGCCGCGAATCCGCAGGCCCTGCCGCCGCAGGACGGACGTATCCCAGCCGCTCGAGAAGAAGCCACCGCCTCTGCGCAAGTACGGTGCGATCTCGTTCTGCTTGATCGAATTCGGCACGTACCAATTCGGGCGGAAAACGATCTTCTCCATTTCGTCGCTAAACACCGGCGTTTGCGTGTGGGTCTTACCCACGATCACGCGCGTCTCGTGAATGTCCTCACCTTCCTTGTTCACCCGCACCTTGAACTCGGGGATGTTAACCTTGACGTAGAACGCGCCCATGTCGTGCGGCAGCCAACGATACCGCTCCATATTCACGATAAGCAGATCGATCTTTTGCTGGCCCGAAACGACGGGGGTGGAGGCCGAGGCGCCCCCATTCAGCATGCGCCGCGTGCCCGATCCGACCATGCCGTCCGGCTTGCCGCCCTGGGCACGCTGGAACGCGACGACCGCGTCGCGGAGATCCGCGTCGAAGAGATACTCGTCGGCACCTTCCTTTGCCGGCGTCTCGAGCCGCTTGCGCAGAAGAGCCACCTGGCCGTGCTTCACGCCGAGCTTCAAAGTCGGGCCGGCGGGGATCTCTACATCTTCGGGCTTGTCGGCGGCGACAGGCGCGGGCGTCGCCTCTCCCTTACGCTCCGCGATCAGCTGCTTGCGCAAAGCCTCGAACTGCGGATGGGTGGGTTGGAAGCTCCGCAAGTAAGCCGCCGGGTCGGAGCGGATGGCGATAAAGCCGATGACCTCCGCCGGATCCGGCAAATAGAGGTTGGGGTCGAGATTCTTGCTGAGGCTCTGCGGGTTGATCCGCCCGCCCCGCGCGTCGCGCGCATATTCGATGACCGCCGCGCTGATCTTCAGCTCGGCATCCGCAAGCTTTGTCACTGCATCGGGTGCGTTCCGGTCGAAGCCGGCAAGGTCGGGTAGTTTGTAGTCCGAGGCGCGCAGCCCGTAATCGTCGGCCTTCAAGATTTCGTTGACGACGGCCTTGCCGCGGGCGCTCAAGCCGTCTTCGCCGACCCAGAGCAGCTTCCGGTCCGCGACGGAGTAGTACTCGGCAAGCGCGATCTGCTCGGCGGTATCCTTCATGGGAACCGCGCCGACTTGATCCTGCACGGAAATCCGGATCGCCTCGGACCGGTTCACGAGCTCTTCGGGCCCGTCCGGCTCAGCGGCAAAGGCTGGGGCAGTGAATGAGACCGCAACCGCAATCCCAATAGCGGCTGATCTCAGACCGAATG
>JARRPE010000019.1:0-10201 GCA_037383205.1 Methyloceanibacter sp. | reverse complement strand
AAACTCGGCTCGCATCTGAACGACTCGTGGATGGCCGATGAAGACGAGCCCACGCGCCTCGTGGAAGCCCACCTCATGAGAGACGGTGCAGAGACGCCGCTCGACCGCGCCTTGCGCATCGATACGACCGTGATGCTCGTGGACGATCCGGTGAAGCGCGTTGACAACATGACGATGGCCTGGGGGCTGGAGGCCCGCGTGCCCTTCCTGGATCACGAGCTTGTGGAACTCGCCGCGCGCGTTCCTCCCGAGATGAAGCTCAAGGATGAGGGAAAGGGCGTGCTCAAGGACGTGGCCCGCGATGTTATTCCGTCGTCCGTGATCGACCGGCCGAAGGGATACTTCCCCGTGCCCGCGCTCAAATATATCGACGGCCCCGTCCTGGAAATGACTCGCGACGCGCTCACCTCCCAGGCCGCAAGCGATCGCGGACTGTTCCGGGAAAGCTATCTCGACAGTCTTTTTGCTGATCCGAAAGCGCATATCACACCCTTGCGCGGATCGGAGCTTTGGCAATGCGCGTTGTTGGAACTCTGGCTTCAGTCCCACAATCTGTAGGCACGGCATGAGCACCGGAAAGAACAGCGCAGGCGGGGCGACGAAAGACAGCCCTCTCAAGGACGCGAAACCGCGTGCGAATCTTTCACCGCAGAGCGAGCTGCAAAGCAATGTCGCATTCGATTGCGGCTGGGGACGTCTGCTGTTCGGCCAGACCTTCGCGAGCGCATCGGACTTGGCGGACTGCCTGCGGGCGGAAGGTCCCGGCCGGCGCGACATCGCCTTCTACATTCTCGATCCCCACGTGGTCCTGGCGGCGGCGCCGCAGGAGCTGTTTCTCGACCCGTCGCATACCTATCGGCTCGATTTCAAAAAGTACGAGCCGGCGAATACGGCGCCGCCCGGTTTTCACATCCGGCGGCTGGAGTCCCTGCAGGATGCGGAGGAGATCAACCGCATCTACGCAGCGCGGCGGATGGTGACCGTTGCGCCGAATTTCTTCTGGGAGAACCGCGACAGCGAAGCGATCACCTACTTCGTCGCCGTGGAAGACAAGACGAATACGATCGTCGGCACCGTCACGGGTGTCGACCACAACGCGGCGTTCGGCGACCCGGAGAAAGGCTCCTCGCTTTGGTGCCTTGCCGTCGACACCCAGTCGACGCTGCCTGGTATCGGCGAGTCGCTCGTACGCCGTCTTGCGGAGCACTTCCGGGATCGCGGTTGCGCGTACATGGATCTGTCCGTCTTGCACGACAACACACTGGCCATCTCGCTCTATGAGAAGCTTGGCTTCATTCGGTGGGCGACATTCACCGTCAAGCGCAAGAACGTCATCAACGAGCAGCTCTTTACCGAAACGTCCGATGCTTACGACTCGCTCAATCCCTATGCGCGAATCATCGTCGACGAGGCGCAACGGCGCGGCATCGCGACCGAGATCATCGACGCCGAGGGCGGCTTTTTCCGGCTGACCTACGGCGGCCGCTCCGTGGCCTGCCGCGAGAGCCTGACCTCACTCACGACCGCTATCGCCATGAGCATCTGCGACGACAAGCGAGTCACGCGGCGTATCGTCAGTGCCGCGGGCGTGCGGGTTCCCGAGCAGATCAACGTGGACGAAGAAGATGTGGCGCGCGCCTTTTTGGGGCGGTACGGGTCGGTCGTGGTCAAGCCTGCGCGAGGCGAGCAAGGCAAGGGCATCGCGGTGGGTCTCACGAACTGGGACGATACCAAGGCGGCGATCGACTATGCGAAGACGCTCTGCAACGAGGTGATCCTCGAGGAGTTCGTCGAGGGGGTCGATCTCCGCATCATCGTGATCAACTACCGCGTGGTGGCGGCCGCGATCCGTAAGCCAGCCACGATCATCGGCAACGGCAAATCGACGGTGCGCGAACTCATCGAGAAGCAGACGCGCCGGCGCCTCGCCGCGACAGGGGGCGAATCCGCCATTCCCATGGACTCAGAGACCGAGCGCTGCTTGGCCGCGGCGGGCTATAGTTACGATGATGTTCCCGAAATCGATGCCTCCATCGCATGCCGCAAGACCGCCAACCTGCACACGGGCGGAACAATCCACGACGTGACCGGCATCCTTCACCGGACCCTGATCGATGCGGCGGTCAGCGCCGCCAAAGCGATCGAGATTCCCGTGACGGGCATCGACTTCATGGTGAAGACCCCGACAGAGCCGGACTACTGGTTTATCGAGGCAAATGAACGCCCAGGGCTCGCCAACCACGAGCCGCAGCCGACCGCAGCGCGCTTTATCGACCTCTTGTTCCCCCAAACCGTGCCTGCAAACGTGCGCAAAGCGCTTCAAATGTAGGCGTCCTCGTACTACCCATAGCCAATTAATAAGAGGGGCGCGCTGAAACGCGCCCGAAACCCCAGGGCTGCACGATGACTATTCTTCATATCGATCTCGACTATCTTGCCGACACGCTTGAGACCTTTCTCAAGATTCCGAGTCCCACGAGCTACACCGACAATGCGGTTCGCTGGTGCGGCGAGGAGTTGGACCGGCTTGGGATTCCGTTCGAGGTCACGCGGCGCGGCGCCATCCGTGCGGTCCTGCGCGGCAAGGAACGCCGCCCCGCTCGCGCCATTGCGGCCCATCTCGATACGCTTGGCGCCCAAGTCAAAGCCATCAAGGATAACGGCCGCCTGGCCGTGGTTCCGATCGGCTATTGGAGCGCTCGCTTTGCCGAGGGCGCGCGCTGCACGATCTTCACCGAGCGCGGCAGCTATCGCGGCACGATCCTGCCCCTCATGGCTTCCGGGCATACCTACGGAGACGACGTCGACGAGCAACCGACCGGTTGGTCGTATGTCGAAATCCGCGTGGATGCGCGCTGTTCGACCGCCGAAGAAGCGATCCGGCTTGGCATCGATGTGGGCGACGTCGTCTCGATCGATCCTCAGCCGGAGTTCCTCGACAACGGGTTCATCAGTTCGCGGCATCTGGACGACAAGGCGGGCGTCGCGGTGATGTTCGCGGCGCTGAAGGCGCTGATCGCGGTCAAGGACCAGCTGCCGGTCGACGCCTATTTCCTTTTCACGATCGAGGAAGAAGTCGGCATCGGCGCCGCCAACATTCTGACGGAAGATATCGCCTCGCTTATCGCCGTGGACAACGGCACGACCGCGCCGGGGCAGAACAGCGCCGAGTTCGGCGTGACGCTTGCCATGGCCGACCAGAACGGTCCGTTCGACTACCACCTCACCCGCAAACTCGCCCGCCTGTGCCGCGAAGACGACATCTACTATCAGAAGGACATCTTCCGGCATTACCGGTCCGATGTCGCGTCCGCGGTCGTGGCCGGCCACGACGTCCGTACAGCGTTGGTCTGTTTCGGCATCGATGCCTCCCATGGGTGGGAGCGCATCCACGTTCACGCCCTGCGCTCGCTGGCTGAACTCATCACGGCCTACCTCCTCAGCCCCATCGCGTTTTGGCGCGACGCCGCAGAGGTGGGCACGCTCGACGACTTCACCAGCCAGCCCACGGAGCAGGCGGAGCAGAAGCTGTCGTCAAACGTTCGCATGGACGAAATCGAAGACGAGTCCATGGACGAGTAGCGACACAGCGTCGCGCGTCTCGAGAAAAGTCCGCGAGAGGTCAGCGCCGCCGCGACCAAAACGCGCAACCTGAGCGCACCACTGAATCGGAAGTGTCATGTTACGCCGGTAGTTTCCTGAATCACGGACCTATCGAGTCAGATCATGTTTTCACTTGCCGGAAAGAAGGCTCTCGTTCTCGGAGTCGACATGCGCGCGCTGGAAGAGGCCGGCACGATCGAGGCGCGCCGGGCGATCGATTACTTCGTGCATCGCATTCGCCGCGAACTGGGCGCCATGGTCGCGATCCTGTCGGGTCTCGATGCGCTCGTCTTCAGCGGCGGCATCGGCGAAAACGCCTGGCGCGTTCGCGAACGTGTCTGCCAGGATTTCGGCTGGCTCGGGCTCGAACTCGACGAATCTCACAATCGCGCGGGCGAAACGGTCATCTCATCCCAGCGGTCGCGTGTGCGCGTCTTCATCATCCGCACCAATGAAGAACTCATGATCGCATCTCACGCTGCGGAAAAAGCCAACGAGGCCATCGCGGCCGCAGCGGCTGCCTAACGCTCTCCTTTCAACGGCGCGCGTCCGCTTGGAGCGGCGGCGCTAGCCAATCCGTCTTGGGCGCGAAAAGCTTGTTGCGGCTTGGCCACACAAACATCGCGGTCATGCCGGACTCTGCCGCGTTTTCCATCGCAAATTCCTATGACGATCTTTGGCCGAGTGTGGCTTTCGCGCCTATATGGTTGGGCGTTTCCGTGGTAGAAACACGGGACGATTCAACGGGGTTTTACAAATGCGGTTTGGGTTGGGGTTTGCTCGGCACCATGGTTGCGCCCATGGTGTGTTGAAGGCTGGTGTCCTTTGTGCCGTCGTGGCAGGCGGTTTTGCCGTCTCCGACGCCAATGCCCAAGCAGTGATGGTCGACGGCCCTGCGGGTGGTGAAACCGTGGTGCGCAAGAGCATCGCTGTCGGCGCGGCGGTGATCGTCAAACCCAAGTACGAGGGTTCCCAAGAGCACGAAGCCATCCCGATCCCGATCATCATTCCACAGCTCGTCGAAGAAGAAGACACGCCGAACGGCGTCTTCCAGGAGGTTCGCCAACGCATTGCCTTTCGCGGGCTCGACGATATTCGAATTCGCGTGCTTGGCGGCAAGCGGTTCCAGGTCGGCGCGGTCACCGGCTGGATCACCACGCGCGATGAGGATGATGCCGATTTCTTGGAAGGCACCGGCGACATCGACGGGGGTTTGGTCGGCGGCGCGTATGCCGCCTACACGGCCGGGCTATTCACGTTCGATGTGGCCTATATCGACAAGCTGACCGGGACATCGGCCGGTCCGCAATACCGCCTCGGCGTCGAAACGACGCGTCAGATTTCGGATCGTGGCGACGTCACGGTCCGCGTCGGCACCACCTTCGCCAGCGAAGAATTCATGCAGACCTATTTCGGCATAACGCCGAAACAGAGCGCCAATTCGAGGGCCGGCATTCCAGTCTATACGCCGGATGGCGGCATCAAGGATGTCTTCCTTGAGGTCGGCGGCAGCTATGACATCTCCGAGCGCTGGATCTTCAAGGGCGGGGTGCGCTACGGCCGGCTCCTCGGCGAGGCCGCAGACAGCCCCCTCGTGGAAACGCCCGATCAGGTTTCCGGAACGGTTGGTCTCGCCTACCGATTCTACTTGAACTGATCCGCCGCGCGCTTCTTCAGACTACCCTCAAGAGCAGCTTTCCGTGGCACCCGGCGCGAGCCCGGACCCCTTGGCTACGTGGCAATATCGTCCGCGGCCCTATTCGGCGGCTGACGGCACTTGCGTGGCCCCGCGCAATGTCCCAAAGCTACGGCCCGCTAGCGGATCGGTATCAACGTCACCCGAGAGCGCCGGCAAGCTCAGAACGTGGCGGAAGCGATGCAGCATCTCCAACGTGCCAGGCGACATCTCGTCGATCTTGCCCGGCACATACTGCGCAACGGCCGCAGCGAGCTTCCGGTCTTCCGCCGTCTTAAGCAAATCAGGCAACGTCTGAATCGCCGCTTCACGTTCGAACTGAACCACCAGCGTCTGTTCGTCGATGATCTGACGCCGTCTGTCTGTGCTCAGCGAGCGGAAGGGCTCGTCCTGCGTAAGCACGGCGCTGGCACGCTCAAGACGGTCGCGCCGCACCTCGCCGCGGGAATCCGCAAGCAAGATCAGCATGCGGATAACGGCCTCGGTGAATCCGCCTTCCGACATGTGATACAGGGCCAACTGAACCTCGGGGAGCGCGCGAAGTTCGGACTCGTTTTTGAGTGTACGCCCGGGCAGATTACGCCGGCCGAATGCCGCCGCCCAGGGGTGTCCCCACATCGTGTAGAACATGCCCTCGTACATGGCATCGCGGACGTCACGCACGAAATCGATAGACTGCTCGAAGAGCGATGCAAACACCTGCTCCGCCAGAACGAACGGATTATCCGGTGCAGCAGGTTCGCGTTTTTCCTGCGCCTTTTCGGCGAGACCCATGACGCCCTGCATGATCGGATTGCGGCTCGACACCAGTCCGCGCTGAAGCCGCAAGGGGTGCAACATGCGGGCAAGCTCGGCGGTGCCCGGGTTGGACACAGCTTTTACGAAAGGCCGCAGATAGAGGTCGTAGAGCTGCGCCTGAATTTCCGACATGCGCGCCACCGCCGCGAAAGGCTTCTCGTCTTCACGGGACGGGTCGCGTGACCGCAGATTGTCGAGCGTGCGCTCGTGGAAGCTGACCGTGAACTCGCGGCCTTCGCCGTGACCCTGGTAGTCGTCGATCTTCATTTCGTAGAGACCAGGCGCGAGGGACTCGATGGCTTCCATCGTGCCGGTCATCTCGGTGTGCTCGCGCTTTGCGATCGTCGAGGACACGAAGATGCCGAGGTGTCCCACCTGCTCGTGCACCATGTAGATGATGCGTTGGCCCCGGATCCGGATCTCCGAGGCATCCGCATAGCTGTCGACAATCCAGTTCAGCGCTTGCTGAGGCGGGGTGATGTTATCGCCATGGCTCGCGAAGACGATGATCGGCGAGCGGATGTTCTTCACGTCGATGTGGCGGCCCGGCTCCAGCTGCGCTTCGTTCTTGGCAAGGCGATTACCGACGAAGAGCTGCGATACGATCCAATGGATTTCCTTCTCGTTTAGAAGGAAGAAACCGCCCCACCATTTCTCGAATTCGAGGAAGCGCTCACGGCCCGTGTCGACACTCCGGTACAGATCGTAATATTTGCCGAAGTAATTACGGCTCGGATTGAGAAGTTCGAAATTCAGAACCAAATGGGCGCCGTCGAAGACGCCGTCACCCATGTCCGACCAGAACATCGGTTGCCAGGTACCGCCCAGAATGCCGCCATTGTAACGCATGGGGTATTTGCCGACCTCGCCGCCCCAGGTCGCAACGGGCGACCCGTTGAGAACGATCGGTCCGGTGAGGTCGTGGTTGGTCGCGGCGAGCAGCAACGTTGCCCAACCGCCTTGGCAATTGCCCGTATTGACGGGCTTGGGCGACTCCGGATGACGGCGCGCGACTTCGCGGACGAACTCGGCCTCGGCGCGAGTCACATCGGATAGCCGCTGCCCGGGGATCGGATGGCGCCGGAACGCGACAAAGTAGACAGGGTGCCCCTTGGCCAAGGCGACGCCGACCTGGCTGTCGGACTTGAAGCCGCCGATACCGGCACCATGCCCGGCGCGAGGATCGATGATGATGTACGGCCGCGCTGTCGCGTCGATCTCGATCCCCTCGGGCGGCAGGATCTTGAGGAGCATGTAGTTGCATGGGTGCGGCAGGTCGGCGCCGTCCAGAACGACCTCGTAGTCGTAGGTGAGAACGGGCGGACAGCCACCGGCCTCATGCTCCAAGAAGATGTCGCCGCGTTCGCGCAGCGTATCGAGCGTCAGCGCGGTACGCTGCGAAGCGTCCGTGACATATTCCTTCCAAGCCTCGAACAGCCCGTCCAAATCATGCGCGTGAGACAGACTCTTGGCGATATCCGAGAGTTTCGCGATGGAGTCCTTCAGCCGTTCCTGGTGTTCATGGGAGATGCGCTCGGCATGACTCATCACGCTGCGCATCAAGATGGTTTGGTTGGACTGCAGTCCATCGGTCACTTGGTTCACGGCATCTAAACGCCGATTCCACATCGCCGCGGGCGAGTCCGCGATGGCTTGGACGACGGAGTCGAACATGGATTCGATGACGTGGTCGGAGGTCGTGCCGGATTCGGCAACCCTATCGGTCATGGGACTGTGGACCTTTGATATGCAGGTCTGCGCTTACTCAAGCAGAGCTGTCGGAGCGTTGAAGAAACCTACGCGTGTTGAATGACAGCCCTTTGAAGCGTGTCCACCCTGACCGGTAAGGCCTTTGTTTTCGTTGGAAGTCATTTTAGGCCTTTCCGTCGCACCTGCAACAGGGAGCCTGGCGACAGAGAGTCACTGCGCCGTCGCAACGGGGAAGCGTCACAGTCCTGACGGCGAGGTTCAGTCCGGCACGTTTCTGCTGGCCGGGACGACGACGGCGAACATATCCGCGAGCGCCGACAGGCTGGCCGCTTGCAGCTGCTCCGCCGGCACATCCTCCCCGCCGGTCGCATTGGGGAGCGCGCGCGTCGCCGTGGCACCCGCAACGACCGTGTTGGCATAGCCCTTGTTGAACCCGGACCGCGCGGTCGAATTCACGCACATATGGGTCATGAAGCCCACATAGATGACGTTGTCGACGCCGTGCTTCTTGAGCTCCCAATCGAGCTCCGTTTGCTCGAAAGCCGACGGAAACCTCTTGATGATGACCGTCTCGCCGTCGACCGGTGCCACGATATCGGCGATCTGTCCGATGGGCGCGCCGACGTCGTAGGGCGTGCCTTCGCCCGCATCGTGCATGATGTGGATCACGGGACGGCCCGCCTCCCGGAACCGCCGGAGGAGTTCAGCGGCTTCCTCAAGGGCCGGCTCTACGCCCTCGAGCTGCATGACGCCCTCGCGATAGGTCTGCTGGCAATCGATCAACACCAACGCGCTCGTCGAAATCGGCGCGGGATCCGGGCTCATGCCGGTGAGGTCGCGAAGCGTCGGGTTGGACATGCGGTTCCCTCCTACGATGCGTCGGCGGATGCGCCGATCAAACCGCAGACATCCTAGCGCACGCAGGCAGGAAAGATGAAGCGCCTATCCCAACGGGCGCATCATCAGCTCCGGCGGCAGCAAATGCGCCCTCGCGCGAAGCATCGCTGTTTTGCGAGAGAAATGTTGAAGATGGTGAGGAAGTGGTGCGCAAGAGGACATCGTAACAAGTCCTTACTGGTCTGAATTTCCTTGGATAAAATCATGAGCGCACCGCGCATACCAACATAAATACCAACAACACCCGCTTCCCCGGCGATAGATGAGATGGTAATTGGCAACCTCGGCAAGTAGCACCGACGTCCGTCTAGCCGCCGAGGTAGACGCAAACACCGATCACTGGTCGCGTCCGCCATGTGCCAGGCGCGGACGCGAGCCGGACTTTGCAACAAAGGCAACGGCGCTACTCCGGCTCCCGGTCGTGGCGCAGCTTGTAGAACGAACGCAAATCCTCCTCGGACAATCGAATCCAAGCGCCACCTTCAGGCGCAGCCCAAAGATTGCATGTGAAGCACCCCCGCAAGCGCTGGCCGAAGTTATCAATCTCCTTCAGGGATTGATGACATTGTTGGCAACGGTCAGCCCGGTACTCAGACATGAAGCGCGATCCTACTCCTAGGTGAAGCTACCGCGTCATTCATAGCGAGAGCTTCGGTATTGCTCGCCGTATGCGGATTGTCTCATCGCATAGGTCGCATCGGGCTGCGTTTGTAAATTCGCTTTGCCGAGGTTTGGACGGCTACTCTTACTTGGCGTGATCTGCGCCTATCAGGCTGGGCCCCATCCTGAACTCACCGCAAGACTTGCCGCTCATGGAAGGCCCGAGGTAGCTGCTCTGCTGGAGGCTATAGGCTACGTGCCTGTCGAAGCCGGGAACTTGCTCTATCTCGTCCCAACTTCTGTAGGGCCGATGTTGAACCAGTGCTTTGGCTCGCTTCGGATCCAGCCGGCCCACACGGATAAGCGTGTCGAAGGACGCAGTATTCAGGTTGGCGCGATGACACTGAAGAGATGGGCGAAAAGACATAACCGTTCCTCTTGATGGTATTTTTGATGCGCGTCGTGACAAGGACGAGTTGCCGCACGCGGTTCGAGTGCATGATCACCTGCGAAGTCTGACTAGAACGGCCATGCCGCTGTGATGATGTGCGGCGAATAGCTTTGCAGTGGAGCTGTCGCAGCCATCGTCGCGATCTTGACATCGGCTCAGGAGAACCGGCCTCCGCTATAAGGGGCCGTATTGTCGCCCAGATGACGTCGTCTGCCTCAAGCGTCTTGCTGCGGCACGTACCACGCCGAGGGCTTCAAGAGACGATCGCGGTCACTGATGATTCTTGACGACAGCGTCTCGTTCTCTGCTGTCAGAAGCCTGTCGTTTCTCTCGACGGCGTCAAATCGACCATGCGCCCTTTGGAGGCGAATAGCCAGTCGATTCATGATTTTGGCCCAAAAAGTAAAAATGCAGGTTTCGGATGTCGGCTTTTGGTCAATTCCTGC
>JARRPE010000018.1:0-17184 GCA_037383205.1 Methyloceanibacter sp. | reverse complement strand
TCGGCGATCTGATCAGCCGTCATCTCGCGGGCCAGCTCCAGCCGGTAGTCGCGCGCGGCATCGTTGCCCCGCGCCGCCGACAGGTTGAACCACTTATGCGCGGTGACGAGATCAACATCCACGTCGCGCCCCGTCGCATACAGCATTCCCAGCTCGAACAGCGCATCCGCACCACCTGCCTGAACCGCCGGTTCAAACTGGCTACCCAAGACCGTTCCAAGTTCCAATCGTGCCATGACGTCCCCCGTTTTTGGCTCTTTGTCCCCGCCGCGTATCTGGCTTCCCCCAAGAAAGCCGTTCGATGCGCGGTGTTGTGTTCAACGAGGACGATCATCGGCGAGGTCTTTGAACAACGTCTGAATCGATGTGCTTAACGCAAGCTCACCCAGGTCTGAATCGCTTGGTAAGGTTGGTTTACGGAAGCACGGAAATCGGCGGGGCAAAAACTAAGAACGCGGTTTTGAAAGGGTCCTCTAACCATTTCCGGTGGGGTCTCGCTAACCACGCAAAACTTTCCCGGTTTTCAGCGGAACCACAAACCGCGCCGCGGCGCGGAAGGTGAGCGTTGGGACGCTATCGTTGTGGGGCGCTTGACGGCTTCACGCGTGCGACCATCCACTCCCAGCTTCGCGGTTCGGATGCGCCGCCGAGCGGCACCCATGGCACCCGCACTTTTGCCGGCGCGCCGACGACCGTCCCGCCAATCTCACGGATCGCGGGCGCGGCCACGGGCGGCACGCTTTCCCCCTGAGGAAGACGCCACACGACAAGAGCAGGAGCAGTCAAATCCTGCGGCCGCACGGGCGGCGCATAACGCGGCCGGCGGAGCAAGACGATCCGCGCGTCGGGAAAGAGGCGACGCAGATTGCCGCCGTCGTCGCGGTCCATGACCATGATCGTTCCGCCCCCAATGCCACGCGCCGCCAATTGGTTCGCGAGGCCCTCATACGGGACCGCGAGCTGGCAAGCGCGGCAGCCCGGCCCCATAGATAGCACCAGGTTCACGGCGCGGATCGGCACGACCGCAAGCGTGACTGCGAGCAGCGCGGCGCCGATCACCACGGGCCGGCGCGCGGGGGCATCTTGCGCGGCAATCCACAGGAGCAACAACGGCGTGAGCAGAAAGAAAGGATGCATGTAGCGCTCGAGATAGTTCGAAGCACCCATCAACACCGCGCCGAGCACCAGGAAACCGAGCCCGGCGAGCGTCATGTGCAGCACCAAGACCGGCCAGTCTGCCTTTGCCTTGACGCGGCCCCACCGTGGGCGCGCGCCGTCGTTGAACCACAACCAACTCTCGCGCAGCAAAGCGGGAAACATCACCAGCAGAATGACATTGAGCGGAAACAAGAAGCCGAGAGGCGCAAAGCTCGCAAACGCCAGCCCCGTCATGGTGGCCGTCAGACGGTCCGACGCCTTCGGCGCAACGGTGCTGTCGAAAACCTGGACGAGGTCGTGCTGGTTGGCGAGAAGCCATCCCCCAAACGGCACCGCAATGGCGGTGGCGATGCCCACGCTGGCCAGCATGCGCGCGTCGAGGAGCCGGGCCCGCAATGGCGGCTGAAACAGCGCGCAGACAATTAGAATGCTGAGATAGGCGACGAAGCCGTATTTGGTGATCAGACCAAGACCGGCCGCGATCCCGAAAAGAACATAGTCCTCGAGGCGGCCGCTCTCGCTCAATCTCATGAAGGCCCAAAACGACGCGGCGATGGCGCAGGTCATTACCAGGCTGTGCGTCACGCCCTCATGGATGTTCCAGCCGATTTGATAGAGGAGCAACGGGGACAAGCTCGCGACCATTGCCCAGCGCTGATCATCGAAAAGCCGCAGCGCGGACAGGTAAAGGAAGACGAAGGTCGCCGTGAGCAGCCCGTAGTTGATGAGCAGGAAGCTCACCAGGTTCGGGCCAGTCGCCTGCTGGACCAACCAAACCAGCCACTCATAGAGCGGCGGCTGACGTTCCTGGTAGCCAAGCGAGAGGGTCTGAGCGAAAACATTGGAGAACGCAACGGCGCCCGACAAATTCTCGGAGAATGCAAGCCGCACGCCGGCATGCACGAGCCCGTAGAGAACGCCGAAACCGACGATCCCGCACAGGACCCACGGACGAGCAATCCTGTCCCCGCGGACCGCGGCATCGCTACGGCCAGGGCACTGTGACGCCATCAACAACTGATTTCCCTCTCGCCAAGAAGTCGGCAGAGAAAGCGGCTAGGCTTCAAATGTGTCGGCGTGGTGTCGCACACTGCCACCTGGGGCTAACGGTTATGTGATCGGCTATTGGGTCGGTTACGGGATCAGCACCGATGAGCCGGTGGTCCGGCGGCCTTCCATGGCGCTATGCGCCTTGGCCGCATCCTTGAGCGCGAAGGTCTGGTTGATCTGCACCTTGACCGCGCCCTTGGCGAGCACGTCGAAGAGATCGTTCGCCGTCGAGACGAGTTCCTTGCGCGTCGCGATGAAATCCCAAAGCGAGGGCCGCGTGGCGACGAGCGAGCCCTTCTGCGCCAAGAGGTTGATGCGGAACTCCGGCACCGGCCCTGAAGACTGGCCGAAGCTGACCCACAGGCCGCGCCGCTTCAAGCAATCGAGCGAGCCGGGGAAGGTTTCCTTGCCGACGGAATCATAGACCACATCGACCCCCTCGCCCTTCGTGTACTCCCTCACCTTGGCGACGAAGTCCTCTTCCAGATAGTTGATGACGTGGGTACAGCCGTGCGACCGCGCAACCAGCGCCTTGCCGGCCGAGCCCACCGTGCCGATCACCGTAGCCCCCAAGGACGCCGCCCATTGGCAGGCGATCGTGCCCACGCCGCCGGCCGCGGCATGGAACAGTAGCGTCGTCTTGGGCCCGACCTTGAAGATTTGGCGCAGCAGATATTGCGCGGTCATACCCTTGAGCATCACGGCCGCGGCGGTCTCGTCGCTGACGCTGTCCGGGATACGCACCACGCGATCGGCGGGGATTAAGCGCTCTTCCGCATAGGCGCCCAACTGGCCGGCATAGGCCACGCGCCGGCCAACTTTCAGCGTGCGGACGCCTTCGCCGAGAGCAGTGACGACGCCCGCGCCTTCCGTGCCGGGAACAAAAGGAAGCTGGTCCTGCGGATACAGGCCCGAGCGCATATAGGCGTCGATGAAGTTGAGGCCGATCGCCGTCTGCTTGATGCGGATCTCGCCGGGCCCCGGCTCGCCGATATCGGCCTCTTCCCATTTGAAGACATCGGGGCCGCCATATTTATGGACGCGGATGACGTGCGTCTTGTCTGGCGTCTTTCCTGTGGTCGTGACTTCCGTCTTTTCTCGGGTCATGTCTCGGACGATTCCGCCGCGCGTGAACAGGCTCTGCGCTACTCGATACCGAGCTTTGCCTTGATAAGGGCGTTGACGGCTTGCGGGCTGGCCTTGCCGCCCGTCGCCTTCATCACCTGGCCGACGAACCAGCCCGCCATGGCCGGCTTCTCCTTCGCCTGCTCGACCTTGTCGGGATTGGCCGCGAAGACGTCGTCGACCGCCTTCTCGATTGCGCCCGTGTCGGTCACCTGCTTCATGCCACGGGCCTCGACGATCTCCGCCGGGTCGCCGCCTTCGGACCAGACGATGTCGAACACATCCTTGGCGATCTTGCCAGAGATCGTTCCGTCCTTGATGAGATCGACGATCTCGCCGAGCTGGCCCGAGGAAACAGGGCTGTCATTGATGGCGAGGCCTTCCTTGTTGAGGCGGCCGAACAGCTCATTGATGACCCAGTTGGCGGCCTGTTTGGCGTCGCGCCCCTTGGCCACCTCCTCGAAGTAATCGACGCTCTCCCGCTCCGCCACGAGCACGTCGGCGTCGTAGGGCGTGAGACCGTAATCGGCGATAAACCGCGCGCGCTTCTCATCCGGCAGTTCCGGGAGACTGGCGGCGATCTCGTCGACGAAATCTTGGGTCAGCTCGAGCGGCAACAGGTCGGGATCGGGGAAATAGCGATAGTCATGCGCTTCTTCCTTGGAACGCATGGAGCGCGTCTCGCCGGTCTTGGCGTCGAACAGTCGGGTTTCCTGATCGATTGTCCCGCCATCCTCGATGATCTCGATCTGCCGGCGTGCCTCGTATTCGATGGCCTGGCCGATGAAGCGGATCGAGTTGACGTTCTTGATCTCGCAGCGCGTGCCGAACTCATCGCCCGGACGGCGAACGGAGACGTTGACGTCAGCGCGCAGCGAGCCCTGATCCATATTGCCGTCGCAGGTACCGAGATAGCGCAGGATGGTCCGCAGCTTCGACACGTAGGCCTTGGCCTGTTCCGACGAGCGCAGATCCGGCTTCGACACGATTTCCATCAGCGCGACGCCGGACCGGTTGAGATCGACATAAGAGTTCTGCGGGTGTTGGTCGTGCAGGCTCTTGCCCGCGTCCTGCTCCAGGTGCAGCCGCTCGATGCCCACGATTACGCGCTCGCCGCTGAGCAGATCGACAATGACCTCGCCCTCGCCCACGATCGGGTTCTTGTACTGGCTGATCTGATAGCCCTGCGGCAGGTCCGGATAGAAATAGTTCTTACGGTCGAACACCGAGTAGAGATTGATCTCCGCCTTCAGCCCGAGCCCGGTCTTGACGGCCTGGGAGACGCAGGCCTCGTTGATGACGGGCAGCATGCCCGGCATAGCCGCGTCCACGAGACTGACATGCGAGTTGGGCTCGCCGCCGAATTCGGTGGAAGCGCCCGAAAACAGTTTCGCGTTCGAGGTGACCTGGGCATGGACCTCCATGCCGATCACAACTTCCCAGTCGCCGGTCTCGCCCGCGATCAAATTCGACTTATCCGATTTGGCGTCCATGATGCTGACCTTGGAGGAACCGTTACGCTTTGGATTCCTTGCGGAGATTTTCTTCCTCGTACTGGATGAACCAGCCGATCATTTGGCGCCATAGCGCCTCGACGAGCTCCGGCGGCAGATCGTTCTTTTCAGCACGCGCCCGCACTTTGTCGATGACCTGCTGAATGCGCCACGGTACTCGGGCGTCGGCCGGCGCGTTCTTCAGCTGCCAGGCCCGGTCCACATAGGCGAAGCGCTCGCAGATCAGATCGACCATCTGCTCGTCGATACGATCGATCTCGACCCGCACCTCGTCCATGCTGTTGCAGTTCTGTGCCGCTCGTGTGGCCATGATCCAGCTCCCTATTCCGCTGCCTCGGCGACGACCGCATCGACTGCGATCTCGACCAGCCAGTCCGGCGAAACAAATCCCGTCACCGCGAGCGTTGTGTTGGCGGGACGAATATCGGCGAAGACCTCGCCATGCACCTTGCTCACCGCTTCGAAGTGGGCGATGTCGACAAGATAGACCGTCGTGCGGACAACGTCCTTGAGGCTCGCGCCCGCGTCCTGCAGCGCCTGGTCGATCGTCTCGAAGATCGCACGAGTCTGCGCTTCCGGATCGCCGATGGCCACGGGCTTGCCGCCTGACGCCGCCGTCGTGCCCGCAACCGAAATCCAGTTGCCGACGCGCACGGCCCGCGAATAGCCGACGGTCTTCTCGTACGGGCTCCCCGATGAGACCAGAAGCCGGCTCATGACTTGCTCCACCAGTCTTGCGGCTTGGCCACGGGCCCTGCTGCGTCTTCGATGATCTGGCCGACCTTGAACAGCGTCTCTTCGTCAAATGCCCGGCTGATGACCTGAAGGCCAAGCGGCGTTCCTTCCGACGACAATCCGGCGGGAACCGAGATCCCCGGCAGCCCGGCCATGTTCACCGTCACCGTGAAGATGTCGTTCAAATACATCTCCAGCGGATCCCCGCTCTTCTCCCCCGCCGCGAAGGCAGGGGCCGGCGTCGTCGGCGTCAGGATCGCATCGACCCCCTCGAAGGCTTGATCGAAGTCGCGTTTGATCAGAGTGCGGACCTTCTGCGCCTTGAGGTAATAGGCATCGTAGTAGCCCGCCGACAGCACATACGTGCCGATCAAGACGCGCCGTTTCACTTCCGCGCCAAATCCGGACTCGCGCGTGTTCTCATACATCGAGATCACGTCCGTGCCGGGCTCGCGCAGACCGTAGCGGACGCCGTCGTAGCGGGCGAGGTTCGACGACGCTTCCGCGGGCGCGACGATGTAATAGGACGGCAGCGCATATTTCGTGTGCGGCAGGCTGATGTCCTTGATGGTGGCGCCTGCTTCCGTGAGCCAAGCGATACCCTGCTGCCACAGCGCCTCGATCTCAGGCGCCATCCCTTCGACGCGGTACTCCTTCGGAATACCGATGGTGAGGCCCTTCACCCCCTGACCGACCGCCGCCTCGAAGTCGGGCACGGGAAGATCCGCACTGGTCGCGTCTTTGGGATCGTGCCCCGCCATGGCCCCAAGCAGGATCGCGGAGTCCCGCACGGTGCGCGCGATCGGACCTGCCTGGTCCAGGGACGAGGCAAAGGCGACGATGCCCCAGCGCGAGCACCGGCCATAGGTCGGCTTCAGGCCAACGGTACCCGTGAAGGCCGCAGGCTGCCGGATCGACCCGCCCGTATCGGTGGCGGTCGCCCCTAGGCAAAGCCGCGCCGCAACGGCGGCGGACGAGCCACCCGAGGATCCCCCCGGTACGAGCGGCGCATCGGAGCCCGTGCGCCGCCAGGGATTGATCACTTCGCCGTAGAAGCTCGTCTCGTTGGATGAGCCCATGGCGAATTCGTCGTTGTTGAGCTTGCCGAGCATGACCGCGCCCGCATCCCAGAGATTGCTGGTAACGGTCGACTCGTAGGTCGGCGTGAAGCGGTCGAGAATGTGGGAGCACGCCGTGGTGCGGACGTCCTTCGTGCAGAACAGATCCTTGATGCCGAGTGGGATGCCCTCCAGAGCTCCCGCCTCCCCTTTGGCGAGCCGCGCATCGCTCTCCTTCGCCATCTCGTGCGCACGCTCGGGCGTCTCGAGCACATAGGCATTCAGCGCGANNNNTGTCGGCCAGCCCCTTTCGGGCCTCGGCGATCGTCAGGTCTGTGAGATCCGTCACGGTTGGCTACTCAACAATTTTCGGGACGACGAAGTAGTGGTCGTCCTCTTGGGGCGCGTTCTTGACGATATCGGCGGCCTTGAAGCCGTCGGTCACCTTGTCTTCGCGCATCTTCATGGTCATGGCCTCGACCCGGGTCATCGGCTCTACATCGGACGTGTCGAGCTCGTCCAGCTGCGCCACCCAGTCGAGGATGCCGGAAAGCTCCGATTCCAGGCGTCCGGCCTCCTCATCCGTGATGGCGATGCGGGCAAGGCGAGCGATGCGAAAGACGGTGGCGCGGTCGACGGACATGGATTCGATGCTGGTTTGAGATCAGGCCCAAAGGATTTCAGTCCCGAAGGCTCGATGGCTGGGAGAACCGGCGCAAGCCGGGCATCCCCTGTAGCACCGCCCCGGCGGGGCGGCAACATGGCGAAAACCCGCGCGCAGCCGTCCTCAGGCGTCGAGCGGAACGCCGACTTCGGGCACCAAGACCTCGTGGCCGCCCATCGCCGCCACGAACTTATCGGGGGTCTGGTCGATCACGGGAAAAGTGCCGTAATGACAAGGGATAATGGTGTCGAAGTCGAAGTAACGCTTGCACGCCAGCGCCGCGCCCTTGGCGCCCATCGTGTAGCGGTCGCCGATGGGCACGATGCCGATCTGAGGCTCGTGAAGCTCGTTGATCAGGGCCATGTCGGAGAAAACGTCCGTATCGCCCATGTGATAGAGCGTCTTGCTACCCTCCGCGGCGATCACGATCCCACAGGGATCGCCAAGATAGACCGGCCGGCCGTCTACCATGTTGGACGACGAATGGAACGCCTGGACGAAGGTGAGGTCGAATCCGTCTTGCGGGACCATACCGCCCGTGTTGCCGGGGTCGGTCTTCTCGACCCCCTGTCCGGCCAGATAGGTCGCCAGCTCGTGCACGGCGATCAGCGTCGTTCCGGTCTCCTTGCAGATCCGGACCGTGTCGCCGAGGTGGTCTTCATGGCCGTGGGTCAGCGCCACATGGGTGATCCCATCGATCACGTCGATCTCGGCGATGCCCGACTTCTCGAAGGTGGGATTGCCGGTGAGAAACGGATCGATCAGGATGCGGCTTGCGCCGACCTCAACGCGAAAACAAGAATGACCAAACCACGTAATTTTCATCGTCTCACCTCTCACGTAACCCTGTGACCATGGCTCCGCCCTTTCCTATCGAAGAGTTGCCCTCGAAGCTACAGCCCGGCGCACGTCTTCTTGGATTTGATGTCGGCACCAAGACGATCGGTCTGGCCCTCTCGGACGTCAGCCGGTCAATCGCGACGCCCTACGAGACGGTGCGCCGGACGAAGTTCACGGCCGATGCCAAGGCGATCGCCGCCATCGCGGCCAAGGAAGGCGTGGGCGGGCTCGTGATCGGGCTCCCTCTCAATCTGGACGGATCGGAAGGGCCCCGCGCTCAGTCCACACGCGCCTTCGCACGGAACCTCGTCCCGCACCTGGACCTGCCCATGGCCTTTTGGGATGAGCGCCTGTCGACCGCGGCGGTCGAACGTCACCTCATCGAGGCCGACGCCTCCCGCAAACGCCGGGCCGAAGTCATCGATCGCATGGCGGCTGCGTACATCTTGCAGGGCGCACTCGACCGGATGAAAACGCTCGGTTGACTTGGAGCTCTCAGTCGTTGACTTGGAAAAGCTCGTAGTCTTCGGGATTGTCCGGGCAAAGGCCCGTGCCGCACAGGGCAATCGTCGAGAAGACGTTGGCGACGGTCAGGACCAGGAAAAGCAGAATCGCGAGCAAGGATAGCCCCTTCAAACGGGCCGAGCCGCCCTGCACCTGCGAAAACTGCCGGTCGAAAAGTAGCATGAACCCGCTGCCGAGCACGATGGCCACCGCGAACAGAAAGGCCCAGGTGTACAGGTGAAGGCCCCAGACCGGGGGGCCATAGAAACCGGTCCCCGGCACGATATGCAGCAGGACCTGGCGCATGGAGATCGCCGCGCTCGCAATCGCGCCGATGATCGCGATCCCGTAATGGCTCGGCTTCGGACCGAATACGATGTTGAGCGCGATACCGCAGCCAGCGGCGATCAGCCCCGCCCGCTGCAGGATGCAGAGCGGACACGGCAGTTCGCCAAACCAAACCTGATCGATGAACGCCATCGTCAGGACGGTACCGATGGCGATCAGTCCCAACGCATTCAGCAGCTTCGAAAGCTCGGGGGACACGGTCCGACTCCTCAGAGTTGGATGCTCAAGGATTCACCGACATGGACGCGGAATAGGATCAGCAGTGTGACGACGCCAACCAGCCAGAAGCCGACCGAGACGCTGCGCTGACGCAGCCATGCCGCGCCGATGGCGCACGCGAACAGAACAAAGGGCAAGCTCATCATGGGGTTCGTGCTCCCGATTGTTCCTGTAGGCCGGCCAATTCAAATGTTGGCGCGGATGGCCCATTCGGCAGACCGCCGCCAACCACCGATTCGCCTCATAACCAACTATTTGGGATCGGCCGCGCCTTGACAAGCCCTCTAGCGGACAGGCGAAGGACGGCGCCAAGAGGCGGGCAGCCTGGTTTTCCCCTAGTTCACTTCCCCCGCCCGCCCCCGCGCTTGAAGCTTCCGGAACCGGGCCCTATACAGTGCCCTTTAATGAGCAACGTGGCTGAAGCCCCCACCCCATCCTTCCCGCATCGCCACCTTCTTGGCATCGAAGGTCTGAAGCGGGACGAGATCTTGTCGTTGCTCGACCTCTCCGAACAAGCGGCGGCTCAGAGCCGCAGGGTCGACAAGAAAAGCAGCGACCTGCGCGGCCGGACGCTGATCAATCTCTTCTTCGAAGCCTCCACCCGCACCCAGAGCTCGTTCGAACTCGCAGGCAAGCGCCTCGGCGCCGACGTGATGAACATGTCGATCCCGACATCGTCCATCAAGAAGGGCGAGACGCTGATCGATACGGCCGTCACGCTCAATGCCATGCGCCCCGATCTGCTGGTTGTGCGGCACCACGCGGCCGGCGCGGTCGAGCTTCTGTCACAGAAGGTCGATTGCTCGGTCATCAACGCCGGCGACGGCAGTCACGAACATCCGACGCAGGCCCTGCTCGACGCTCTCACGATCCGCCGCCACAAGAAGCGTTTCGAAGGACTGACCGTGGCGATCTGCGGCGACATCGCCCATTCGCGCGTCGCCCGCTCCAACATCCTGTCGCTGAACACACTTGGCGCCCGCGTTCGCGTGGTGGCGCCCTCGACGTTGCTTGGAGAAGCCGTGGACCGGCTCGGGGTCGAAGCGTTCACCTCCATGCGTGAAGGTCTCAAGGACGCGGACGTGGTTATGATGCTCCGCCTGCAGCGTGAGCGCATGGCGTCGAGCCTGATCCCCAGCCAGCGCGAGTATTTTCACTTCTACGGGCTGGACGCCGACAAGCTCGCCAGCGCCAGAGAAGACGCCATCGTGATGCATCCGGGTCCCATGAACCGCGGTGTCGAGATCGATGCCCTTATCGCTGACGGTCCGCGCAGCGTGATCCGCGAACAGGTCGAGATGGGTGTGGCCGTGCGCATGGCCGTGCTGCAAGCCCTCGCGCGCCATCTTCCGAACGAATGAGCGCCATGGACAACGAAGCCGAGCCCGAACTTCCGCACCGCCCTCATCGCAAGCCGCTTGCGCTTGTCAATGCGCGGCTCGTCGATCCGGCCTCGGGGTTGGATGCGTTTGGCGGTCTCCTGATCGCCGATGGCACGATTGCCGATCTTGGCATGCACATCACCGAAGGCTCTATCGAGGGCGCGGAGTCTCTCGATTGCGGCGGGCGCACGGTCGCACCCGGGCTCATCGACATGATGGTCTTCTGCGGCGAGCCGGGCCACGAGCATCGCGAGACACTGGCGACCGCGAGCCGCGCGGCGGCGGCCGGCGGCGTCACCACGATCTGCTGCATGCCGAACACCGATCCGGTCATCGACGATGTGGCGCTCGTCGATTTCGTGCTCCGCCGCGCGCGCGACACGGCCCTCGTCCATGTTCATCCCATGGCCGCGATGACCCGCGACCTCATGGGCGAAGACATGGCCGAACTCGGCCTCCTGCGTGACGCCGGCGCCATCGCCTTCACGAACGGCAAGACAAGCGTCGCCAATGCCAAGCTGATGCGAAACGTTCTGTCCTACGCCAAGGACTATGGCGCGCTCATCGTCCACCACCTGGAGGACGCCAATCTCGCTGCGGACGGCGTCATGAACGAGGGCGAAGTGGCGACCCGTCTGGGCTTGCGCGGTATACCGACGGAAGCCGAGACGATGATGCTCGACCGCGACATCCGCCTCGTCGAGTTGACAGGAGGCCGTTACCACGCGGCGCAGATTTCATGCCGCGCCTCCCTCGAGGTGATCCAGGCCGCGAAAGCACGGGGTCTTCCCGTGACCTGTGGCGTCAGCATCAATCATTTGACCCTGAACGAGAACGATATCGGGCCCTACCGGACATTCTTCAAAATGAAGCCGCCGCTGAGGTCGGAGGACGACCGGCAGGCGATGGTCGAGGGCGTCGCCAGCGGCGATATCGACGTGATCGTATCCGCGCACGACCCTCGCGGCTCCGAAGGCAAACGCCGTCCCTTCGCCGAGGCAAACGACGGCGCTGTCGGACTTGAGACCATGCTGGGCGCGGGCCTGCGCCTGTTCCACAACGGCGAGATCACGCTCCACCGCCTGTTGAATGCGCTCTCGGCGCGGCCCGCAGAACTCTTGGGGCTCGCCGGCGGACGGCTTGTGAAGGGTGCGCCAGCAGATCTTGCCTTGATCGATCTGGAGATGCCGTGGACGGTCGCCCGCGAGGACCTCCGGTCGAAGTCGAAGAACACACCTTTCGACGAGGCCCGGTTCGAGGGACGCGCATTGGTAACGTTCGTTGCAGGGCGCCCGGTCTATCACTACGGTTGACCCGCGCGACGCTCGACACGGCTGAGGGGGAAGCATGCCGACTGAGGACTGGTCTGCCGTCATACCGCTTGCGCTCGGTCTTTACGCTGTGTGTTTCGCGCTTGGCTATCTTCTCGGCTCGATCCCGTTTGGACTTGTACTGACGAAATTGGCCGGCCTGGGTGATGTTCGAGACATCGGGTCCGGCAATATCGGCGCGACGAATGTGCTGCGGACCGGGAACAAGGGACTGGGAGCGCTGACCTTGGCGCTCGATCTTCTCAAGGGAACGGCCGCGGTCCTCATCGCCGGCGCCTTCGCCGGATTCTATGGCGCGATCGTCGCGGGCCTCGGCGCATTCATTGGCCATCTCTTTCCGGTCTGGCTCGGCTTTCGAGGCGGCAAGGGCGTCGCCACCTATATCGGGGTCGCGCTCGGGCTGTACTGGCCCGCGGCCGTCGGGTTCTGCCTCGTCTGGCTGCTGGTGGCGGTGCTCACCCGGTATTCCTCGCTGTCCGCGCTCGCCGCAAGCGTCGCCACGGTGCTCGGGCTGGCCGTTATCGGCCAAGGGCCGTTGGCCATCTTGTTTGGCTTGATGACCGCCCTCCTCTACGTTCGTCACAAGGAAAACATTTGCCGGCTGCGGCGGGGCGAGGAATCGCGCATTGGCGGGAGCAAACAAAAGGCCTGAACCGGAGCAGCGGGTGAGCGACACTCAACGCCTTGCCTGGCTACGGTTGCTGCGCAGCGAGAATGTCAGTCCGGCGACGTTCCGCGCGCACGGCGAGCCTCGACAGCGGCACGATTGCGGTCGTGGCGGGCGGCATCGACATTGTCTACCCGCCGGAGAACGCGGACCTGCAAGCGGCGATCGGCGAACGAGGACTGCTCGTCAGCGAAAGAGCGCCCGGCTATACGCCGCGCACGAAAGACTTTCCGCGCCGGAACCGGCTGATATCGGGCATCGCCCTCGGTGTGGTGGTGATCGAGGCAGCCCAGCGCTCGGGGTCGCTCATCACGGCACGCCTGGCCGGAGAACAAGGACGCGAAGTCTTCGCCGTACCGGGAAGCCCCCTCGATCCGCGAGCGGCAGGCACGAACAATCTCCTCAAGCAAGGGGCGACGCTGGTCACGGGACCGGAAGGCATTATCGAAGCGCTCGCGCCGATGCTCGGGCGCCCTGCCCCCGGCCCGCGCGAGCTGTCGTCCCACGGGGAGCAGGAGGTGCCCCGCCCTCTCCCCGATATCGGTCAGACCGAGCGCGACCGTGTGATCGAGGCGTTGGGACCCAGTCCGATCTACATCGACGAGATCATTCGCTGTACGGGCATCGAGACGCGCAAGGTCCACATCATCTTGCTGGAACTCGATCTCGCGGGACGGCTGCAGCGCCACCCGCGCCAACTCGTGTCGCTGATCGACCGTGACGCGGATCAATCGGACTCAGCTTTTTTTCGTTGGCCTTGCTCAGAGACTTCCCGATGGAATACGCCAAATCTGGCATGCCGTGTCTCACCGCGACGAGCATCAGTTCCGTGAGATAGTCCGCGATAAAATCGGCCGCCTCGCGTCGCGAGGCGAAGACCGCGTCGTCTTGCGGACTCCCGGACTTTGCCGGAAGCGATTTCCCCTCGCCAGTCCGCCTCGAATCTTCGCTTCCAGTCACCGCAACCGCATCCGCGCTTTTCCAAGAATTCAGCGGCCCCGGACGCCCGCGCACCAGGGTCTTTTTGATCATCTTCCGGTTGCGGACTGGTATTATATGCACTTGATGATTGTCAATCAGTCTTCCAGCCAATTTGACACCGGCGGATCGAGTCACCATTTTCGCCCACGAGTCCGGGGGCCAATTATCGGAATTTCTCCCTTGGCCGCGCGCCACTCGCACGGCTAGGAAAATCTCAATGAACATCGTCATCGTCGAATCGCCGGCCAAAGCCAAAACCATCAACAAGTATCTCGGCTCCGATTACCGGGTGCTGGCGTCCTATGGGCACGTCCGCGATCTGCCGTCGAAGAACGGCTCCGTGCTACCCGACAACGACTTCGAAATGCATTGGGACGTCGACCCGAAGTCGGCGAAGCGGCTGAACGAGATCGCACAAGCCATGAAAGGCGCCGACAAGCTGATCCTCGCAACCGACCCTGACCGCGAAGGTGAAGCGATCTCCTGGCACGTGCTGCAAGTGCTGGAGCGCAAGAAGCTGCTTGGGAAGATCCCGGTTGAGCGCGTGGTCTTCAACGCGGTGACCAAGGACGCGATCCGCGACGCGATGAAGAACCCGCGCGCCATCGACGAGCCTCTGGTCAACGCCTATCTCGCCCGCCGGGCCCTCGACTATCTCGTGGGCTTCACGCTCTCCCCTGTCCTGTGGCGCAAGCTTCCCGGCGCACGCTCGGCCGGGCGCGTGCAATCGGTCGCGTTGCGGCTTGTTTGCGAGCGCGAACTGGAGATCGAGAAGTTCGTCGCCCAGGAGTACTGGTCCATCACGGCGACGCTGGCGACGGGCAAGAACGAAACGCTGAACGCGCGCCTGTACTCGGCCGAAGGCGAGAAGCTCGGCAAGTTCGATATCCCGGACGAAGCGACGGCAACGGCTTTGAAGACGGCGCTCGACGGTGGCCGCTACAGCGTCGGCACGATCGAGAGTAAATCCCAGAATCGTAATCCCGCAGCCCCGTTCACGACGTCGACGCTGCAGCAAGAAGCCTCGCGCAAGCTCGGCTTCAGCCCGCGCCAGACCATGCAGGTCGCGCAGCGTCTGTACGAAGGCGTGGATCTCGGCGGCACCACCGAAGGCCTCATCACCTATATGAGAACGGACGGCGTGCAGATCGTGCCCGAAGCCGTCTCTCAGGTGCGATCCTTGGTGAGCGGCCTCTACGGACAGCGCTACGTGCCGGCTAGTCCGCGCCAGTATTCGACCAAGGCGAAGAACGCGCAGGAAGCGCACGAGGCTATTCGGCCGACGGATTTCAGCAAGGCGCCCGACAAGGTGGGCCGCTATCTCGAGCCAGATGCGCTAAAGCTCTATAAGCTGATCTGGCAACGCACGCTCGCAAGCCAAGCCGCCAGCGCGGAAATCGAGCGCACCACCGCCGATATCGACGTGGCCGGCACGGACGGTAAATCCTATGGCGTCCGCGCCACCGGCTCCGTGATCCGCTTCGACGGCTTTCTGAAAATCTACGAGGAAGGCGTTGACGACGCGGTCGGCGAGGACGGCTCCCTGCCCGCGCTGACTCAAGGCGAAAGCCTCGACCCGCAAGCCGTGGAAGCCAAACAGCATTTCACCGAACCGCCACCGCGCTATTCAGAGGCGACCCTCATCAAGAAGATGGAGGAACTCGGCATCGGGCGCCCATCCACTTACGCGGCCACGCTGAACGTGCTGCGCGAGCGGGTTTACGTGCGCATCGACAAGAAGCGCCTCTTCCCCGAAGACAAGGGACGGCTGGTGACGGCCTTCCTGGAAAGCTTTTTCCAGCGCTACGTGGAGTACGACTTCACGGCCGATCTGGAAGAGAAGCTTGATCTGATTTCCGCCGGCGACCTTCAATGGAAGGACGTGCTGCGCGACTTCTGGCGCGACTTCATCGGCGCGGTAAACGAGATAGGCGATCTTCGGATCGCGCAAGTCCTCGATGCGCTGAACGATTTGCTGGGACCGCATATCTTCCCGGATACCGGCGACGGCAAGCCCCGCGCCTGCCCTTCCTGCGGCGACGGACAGCTCAGACTCAAGGTCGGCATGTTCGGCGCCTTCGTCGGCTGCTCGAACTATCCCGATTGCCGATATACGCGGCAGCTTGCCGAGACCGGCGAGAAAGCCGCCTTCGCCGATGGCAAGGTGCTGGGTCTCGATCCCGAAACGGAACTGGAAGTCAGCATCCGCACGGGACGGTTCGGCCCCTATATCCAGCTTGGCGAAGCGGCGGACGGCGAGAAGCCCAAGCGCGCCTCGATCCCGAAAGGCACGGACCCGGACGCCATCGATCTGGAACGGGCGCTCGCGCTTCTGTCTTTGCCCCGCGAAGTCGGCATCCATCCTGAGTCCGGAAAACCGATCACGGCAGGCTATGGCCGCTTCGGGCCCTATGTTCAGTGCGATGGCAAGTATGCGAGCCTGTCCACGCCGGAAGAAGTGTTCGAGGTGGGCGCCAACCGCGCCATCACGCTCCTGGCCGAAAAGGCCGCGAAGGGCGCGCAGCGTGGCGCGAGCGTCATCAAGGAGCTGGGCGAGCACCCCGAAGGCGGCGGCACGGTGCAGGTCTTGAACGGACGCTACGGGCCTTACGTCAAGCATGAAAAGATCAACGCCACGATCCCACGGGACCGTGCGCCGGAGGACATCACGCTCGCCGAAGCCGTCGAACTGATCGCGGCGCGCGCAGCCAAGGGACCTGCGAAGAAGAAGACAGCTAAGAAGGCGCCTGCCAAGAAAAAGGCTGCCAAGAAGTCGGCGGCGAAAAAATCGGCGGTCAAGAAAGGCGCCGCGAAGAAATCCGCGCGCAAGGCCGCGCCGTCCAAGGAGGCCGCCGACGAGGCGGCCAGCTAAGCAGCGAACGTGGCCCCACCCAAGAAGACTGCCTCTCGAAGAAAGACCGCTTCCGCCAAAAAGGCTCCCTCCAAAAAGCCTGCGAAGTCGAAAGCGGCTTCCAAGACCAAGGCGCCAAAGACCAAGCCGTCGGCAAAGACCTCATTGCCCTCCAAGAAGGAGGTCATCGAGTTCTTGGCAGGCACCTCCTCCAAGGCTGGCAAGCGAGAGATCGCGCGGGCCTTCGGCATCAAGGGCTCGGACCGGATCGGACTGAAAGCGCTTTTGCGCGAGATGGCCGATGAAGGTTTGATCGCGGGCTCCCGCCGTAAGCTGTCGCGCCCTGGAATCCTGCCGTCGGTGACGGTGCTGGAGATCGTTGCCCGTGACGAAGACGGCGAGTTCATCGCCCGCCCCGCCGTCTGGGACGACGAGAGCGGGCCGATGCCGAAGATCCTCATGGTCGAAGGCCGTGGCAATCTGGTGCAGGTGCCCGGCATCGGCGATCGTGTTCTGGCACGGCTCACGCCGCAGCAAGCGGACGCGGACTACCCCTATCACGGCCGGACCATCAAGAAGCTGCCGCGCACCACATCGCGGAGCCTCCTCGGCATCTTCCGGTCTTTGTCCGACGGCCGCGGCGTCATCGATCCCATCGACAAGAAGCAGCTCAAGGAATGGACGGTACCGAAGGGCTCTACGGACGAGGCCGAAGACGGGGAGCTGGTCCGCTTTGAAATCGCGCGTTCGGCGCGCT
>JARRPE010000017.1:0-13877 GCA_037383205.1 Methyloceanibacter sp. | reverse complement strand
GAGCACTCGAGGCATGACGCCCCCGTGTGACGGCTTGCGTGATAGTTCCAACAGGCGAGAAGGGCTGGGGCCGCACCATCAATGTCGCCTCGGCGCTCGGCCTCATCGCCTCGCCGTTCAAGGCCGCCTATGTCGCGGCCAAGCACGGCACCCCGCGCGATGACGTCATTCGCAACGCTCTCCTGGCCGGCCAGCTGAACAAGCGCTTCGCCACCGTGGAAGAAGTGGGCGGCAGCGGCATTGCCGTCTTCCTGACCTCCGAGGCCGCGACCTCGATCACCGGCACCACCATCTCCGCCGACGGCGGATTGACGGCGCGCTAGCCACAGAGCAGCCCTACGCGCCGGTGACGCACGAACGCAACAAGACGGCCTGTGGAAGCGTTTTCTCTGCGGCGCACACAGGCGAATCTGTGCTCTATTGGGCGCCGTGAGACTCGCGATTCTGATCCTCCAGCGCTTGGCGATCCTCAGCCTGGGCGCCGTTGGCATCTGGCTGATCGTCAACGTATTTCAGTGGGTCGACGGCGAATTGCCGTCGGTCCTCGCGCTCGCGGCCACGTATGGGCTCGCCGCCTACGTCATCCTGCCCTACATCGTGCGAATGGGCCTCATGGTCCTACGGCACCAGCACGTCCCGAGTTTCACCATCACGGGCGACGGCCTGCCTGGCGATCCCGTCAACCTGGCCTTGGTCGGGACGTTCGACGAACTCCGCGCCGCCTTCGCCAAGGCGGGCTGGCACGAGGCCGACCCGCTCACCCTGTCGAGTTCCTGGGGCATGGTCAGAGCGTTCATCTTGAACACGCCCTATCCCAAGGCGCCGTTTTCGACGCTTTACCTGTTCGGGCGCGGCCAGGACATCGGTTTCCAGAAGCCCATCGGCAAGAGCCCGCGCAAGCGCCACCATGTCCGCTTCTGGGCCAAGTGCCTGACCGAAGCTGAGACCGTGGACGATGTCTTCTGGCATGGGACCAACCGGCCCGACACCCGTGAGCGGGTGCTATGGGTCGGGGCCGGAACCAAGGACACGGGCTTCTCGCTGACGCGCCTCACCTTCCAGATCACCCACGCGACCGACTCCGACACGATGGCGGAACGGGACTTCATCATGGCCGAGCTTGCCCGGAACGGCACCATCGGCATGGTCGATCTGTACGACGCGGGCGAGGAACTGGCGGCCGGAACGGTCAACCACTACGTGACCGACGGAATCATCGCCGTCGCCCCGCTTCTGACCCCACCGGCCCGTGAGGCCGGTTGAGTACCCGTATGCGCGGTTCTGCCAAAGGACAGAGAAGCCCCGACCGCACGAGGCAGGCCGGGGCTTTTGCGGGACTAGGTAATAGTCAGGGAAGATCCCACTGTAGTGCCATGCCGTGACAGTTTTGCAACAAGCTAGGCCTTGTACGTGCCGATCCGAGTTATCTTTCTGAACAACGGATTGGCTAGGATCGATTGAGCGAGAGGAGATGCCGACAATGCGGATGATGATGCGATTTTCAATCCCCGTGGAACGCGGCAACGAGGCCTTCAAGGATGGCACGCTCGGGCAGGTTATCGAGGCCCTGGTCGCCGAGACCCAGGCGGAGGCGGCATATTTCATGCTTGAGGGCGGTGAGCGCACCGGCTAGATCTTCTTCGAGCTGGAGAACGCAGCGCTATTTCCGAAATTGAACGAGATGATGTTCGCGGCGCTCGACGCGGCCATCGACGTCGTTCCCGCTCTGACGCTGGACGATCTAAAGCGCGGCATAGCCTCGTAGGGACCGATGCGGGGCGCGCCCAGCTCTCAGGTGGCCGGCGGACACTCGGCTTGGACGGCCGCGTAAGCCTGCAGCCGGCGTCTCTGGGCTTCCTCCCACGCAAGATAGGCGCTCACCAGCGCCGCCATGCCAAACACGGCCACGGCGCCGGACAGAGCCGCCACCACGCCGACGCTGACCAACATGGTCCAACCCAGCGGTGCGGTCGGGTGCCGAGGGCTCCAAGCGTCAGCACCAGGATGCCGATCGCCGCGAGAAACACGAAGACCGATACGGCAAAGGCCGCTGCCAGCGCCACCATGGTGCTGAACGCATAGGCCAACTCCAGTTTGCGCCGGTTGCACTCTTCGAGAGCCACGTCGCAGCTGTCATCGGGCATTTCGCAGCACCACTTAGCCATGTCTGGACCAATAAGGCCCTTACGGACTAAGACGGGCCTCGCGCAAGATCGTGCGGCTTTCAACCACAATTCCCGCTAGGATTTCCCGATCAGCATCCTGCCTCGAAGGCCCCGATATCGAGAGACGAATGAGCGACAAGACCATGCTGGACCGGGCCGCCGGTCTCAAAAAACTCTTCATCGACATCCGCAGCAACAAGATTTTCGAGATGTTCGTGATCACGGTCATCGTGATTTCGGCGCTCAAAGTGGGCATCGGCACCTACCCGCTCGGACCGAACATTACGGCCGGGCTGAAGATCCTCGACTATGCCGTCACCATCTTCTTCCTGGTCGAGATCCTCATCCGCATGGCGGCGGAGCACAATTTGAAGCGGTTCTTCTCGAAAGGGTGGAACATCTTCGACTTCGTGATCGTGACCGCGAGCCTCATTCCCATCGATGAAAGCGAAATGGCGCTTCTGGGACGCCTCCTGCGGATCTTCAGGGTGCTGCGGCTCGTCTCGATGATTCCCGAGCTGCAAGTGCTGCTGGCCGCGCTCCTGCAGGCGATCCCGCGAATGGGTTATGTAACGCTGCTGATGTTCATCATCTTCTACATCTACGGCGCCGCCGGCAGCATCTTTTTCGCGGAGATCAATCCGACCCTGTGGGGCAACATCTCGATCGCCATGCTGACGCTCTTCCGTGTGGCCACGTTCGAGGACTGGACCGACGTGATGTACGAGACGATGGAGGTCTACCCCTTAAGCGGGCTGTTCTACCTCACCTTCATCTTCCTGGTGGCGTTCATCTTCCTCAACATGATGATCGGAATCGTGATCCAAACCTTGCAGAGCGAGCACGAGAAAAGCCAAAAGAACCCCGAGATAAAGGCACCGGAGATGATCGCAAGCGAGAACCCCATCACGGCTCCGTCGATCGATGCACGGCTTGCACGGATCGAGGCTCATCTCGAAAGCCTATCCGGCGCCGCCGGAGCGAAACGCGAGGGGGCTTGAGGAACGGCCGTCACCGCAATAAGGACACCGTCTTGCTGGAACAGCCCGCTGGTCGTAAGAAACAAAGAATGCTGACGTTTCTCGCCAAAGCGCTTCCCGTTGCGCTGACCGTATGGGCCGGCCTCGTGTATGCCCAAACGCCTTCCAGCGAAGCCACGGGCCGTATGGACGTGGCCCCTGCTCCTCGGCTGGACCAGGCAGGTCTCGATCAGATACGGGTCACGCGGGCGGAAAGCGAATCTCGCGACCAGCGGCACTCTTTTTCAAACCAGCGCCTCTCGCGGCGCGGTGCGATCCCGGGGCCGGATCGGCGCGCCGAACTCGCGCACCTGCCGGCGGGCGCACGGTCACCGGTCGTGGTCAGCCCGCACGCGACGGATCCCGGCGCCCCGCGCGAAGCCGAGCCGTCCCTCGCGCCGCGCATGAGTTTCGCACACGATACGCGCAAGACACGCGCCAGCTTCAGGGACTGGCTGTTCGGCCGCTAGCGCCCGGGCTTAGCGTTCGTTGACGATGAGATTGTCGAAAGTGAATGTCGCGGGCGCGTCGTCCGGCGAGATGCCGTAAAGCCCCATCGCGCCGCCGTCTTCGGGACGCTTCGCCTTGAAGCGGCGAACCTCCGAGCCGTTCACGAACAGCGTCGCGTCCTTGGGCTGCAACGCAAGCTCGATGTTGTTGACGGCGCCGGCGCCGGTTTTGAGAGCGTCGGTCTCCTGGGTGAACAATGTCTTCGACTGGCCGTCTTCCATGCGGCGTACTTCGATCCAGCCGTCGGCCCAGACAAAGACGGCATAGTAGTTCTGCCAGTTCTCCCACCAGAACACCACGCCAGCGGGACTGTCGGAAGCCTTCTCGGCTTCCTCGATGCTGACATCGACACAAACGGCCGCCGCCTTCGTCTTCGTCTCGAGATTGACAACGCCGCCAGAGCCTCTGACCTCCAGCGCGCCATCATCGACGAGAATACTTTCATCAGCACGGCCCCACGAAACGTCGAGGAACTCGAAGTCGTCTTCATACAGAGCGTTTTCGGGATCGCAAGCGGCAAATGCATCGTGGCTCGCAACGAGCACGACAAAAGCCGCCAGCAGGGCGGCCAACCGTAGGAATGAAGCGCTCATTGCTTTCCTCCCCCAAGAGGCGTTGCCCAAGGAGCAGGCCTCAAGCCTGCCCGGCGCCATGCCGCGCTAGCTTCAACGCGCCCTAGCGCGTCGGCATCGGCTCGTCGCCGCGGTAGTCGTAAAAGCCGCGATTGCTCTTACGGCCCAACCAGCCGGCTTCCACATACTTCACGAGCAGCGGGCACGGCCGGTACTTGGAATCCGCAAGCCCTTCGTAGAGGACCTGCATGATCGAAAGGCACGTATCCAATCCGATGAAGTCGGCGAGCTGGAGCGGGCCCATCGGATGGTTTGCGCCAAGCCGCATGGCCGTGTCGATCGCATCCACGGAGCCCACGCCCTCGTAGAGCGTGTAGACCGCCTCGTTGATCATCGGCAGCAGAATGCGATTGACCATGAAGGCGGGGAAATCTTCCGACACGGCAATGGTCTTACCCAGCGAGCCGACGAGATCTTTTGCGCGCGCGAACGTCGCGTCGTCCGTCGCGATGCCGCGGATCATCTCGACCAGTTCCATCACCGGAACCGGGTTCATGAAATGCATACCGATGAAGCGCTCGGGCCTGTCCGTGGTGGCGGCAAGACGCGTAATCGAGATCGAGGACGTGTTCGTCGCGAGAATCGTGTCAGGCTTCAGGTAGGGACATACCGCGACGAAGATCTTCCTCTTGACCGTTTCGTCCTCGGTTGCCGCCTCGATAACGAGATCGGCGTCCGACAGACCCTCGTAGCTTTCGGCGAAGGAGATTCGGCCGATCGCCTTGTCTTTCTCCTCCTCGGTGATCTTTCCCTTTGACGCCTGGCGCGTCAGATTCTGGGTGATCGACTGGACGGCCGAGTCATAGGCGTCCTTTGAAAGATCATTGATGGCCACATCGTAGCCGCTGAGCGCGACCACGTGCGCGATCCCGCGTCCCATCTGGCCCGCGCCAACGACGCCCACTTTACGAATAGGCTCCACTCTACGCTCCTGCTCCGAATGCGGGCCAGCAACCGGCCCGTCCATCGTGACTTCCCCAGCCAGTCACGCGCCCTGCATGCACGTGACTAGTCTCCGTAGCCTGCCTTCTTCAACTCGTCATTGAGCTCAGGCATGACGTCGAACAGATCGCCAACGATACCGTAGTCCGCAACCTGGAAGATCGGGGCTTCCGCATCCTTGTTGATCGCAACGATCACCTTGGAGTCTTTCATGCCCGCGAGATGCTGAATGGCGCCTGAAATGCCCACGGCGACATAGAGCTCCGGCGCGACTACCTTGCCGGTCTGTCCGACCTGATAATCGTTCGGCATGAAACCGGAATCCACGGCCGCGCGGGAAGCACCAATCGCCGCCCCGAGCCGATCGGCCACCGGCGCGATGAGCTTCTCGAAATTCTCGCCGGACTCCATGCCGCGGCCGCCGGAAATCACCACGCGCGCCGACGTCAACTCTGGCCGCTCGCTTTCGGTGATATCCGCGCCGACAAAACTGGACGAGGCGACTTCGTCACCGGCGCCGACAGTCTCGACGCTCGCCGAACCGCCCTCGCCCGTCGCCGCGAAGGCTGTGGTGCGCACGGTTGCGACAACCGTCTTATCCGATGTTTGGACGGTCTCGAGCGCATTGCCCGCATAGATCGGCCGCACGAAAGTGTCGGGCGACTTAACTTCGACGATGTCCGAGACTTGTCCCACGTTCAGCAGCGCGGCAACGCGCGGCAGAACGTTCTTACCCATCGTCGTCGCCGGCGCCAGCAGCGCCGCGTAGTCGCCCATGAGCGGCAAAATCGTTGCCGTCGTATCCTCGGCGAGACGGTGCGCCAGCTGCGGCGCATCCGCCAGCAAGACCTTGCGCACGCCCTCGAGCTTCGCGGCCTCGTCGGCCACGGCCTGGCAGCCTTCACCGGCCACCAAAATATCTACGTCGCTGCCAAATTCTCGCGCAGCGGTCAGCGCCTTGGCGGTCGCCGGCGCAAGGGTTTCATTGTCGTGCTCGGCGAGCAGCAGGACGGCCATCTAAAGAACCCCCGCTTCGTTCTTGAGTTTGTCCACAAGGGTCGCCACGTCGTCGACCTTGATACCGGCTTCGCGCGCCTTCGGTTCTTCAACCGCGAGGACCTTCAGCCTCGGCGCGATGTCGACGCCCAAGTCTTCGGGGGTCGTCTCGTCGATCGGCTTCTTCTTCGCCTTCATGATATTCGGCAAGGACGCATAGCGCGGCTCGTTCAAACGCAGGTCGGTGGTGATTACGGCCGGCTTGGTGAGCGACACGGTCTCCAGACCGCCATCGACCTCGCGGGTCACCTTCACCTTGTCGCCATCGAGCTCGACTTTCGAGGCGAACGTCCCTTGCGGCACGTCCAGAAGGCCGGCCAGCATCTGTCCGGTCTGGTTGCAGTCGTCATCGATGGCCTGCTTGCCGAGGATGATGAGATCGGGCGTCTCGTTCTTGACCACGGCCTGCAGCACCTTGGCCACCGCCAGCGGCTCCAAAGTCTCGTCGGTCTTGACCAGAATAGCGCGATCTGCGCCCATGGCGAGCGCGGTGCGCAGTGTATCCTGCGCCTTCGCGGACCCGACCGAAACCGCCACGACTTCGCTCGCCTCGCCGCGCTCTTTCATGCGAACGGCTTCCTCGACGGCAATCTCGCAAAACGGATTCATCGACATTTTCACGTTGGCCAGGTCCACGCCGGATCCGTCGGACTTGACCCGGACCTTCACGTTGGAATCGATGACGCGTTTGATTGGTACTAAGATTTTCATGTGGTCTTTTTTGGTTTCCGAGCGGGTTTGACTTGCCCCAAAGCCAATATCTCGCACGTGCGAAATGGCGGCGACCGTAAAGCCCGAAATGTCTCAAGTCAATGGTGCCACGCGGGCCCGGACTGGACCTTGAGACGCCTTAGGCGCCGCCCCGCGTACGGTCGAAAAGCACCACCCCGCGGCGGCGCATGAAGAGAATCAAACCGGCTCCCGCAAGGAGCCCGCCGAGGTGGGCCCACCAGGCCACGGCTTCCTCACTTGCGAAGAATAGATTGGCGAACTGCGCGAGGATCCAAATGCCCAGCGCCCAGGCTGCCGTGATGCGGATCGGGATGCGCCAGAGCGCCAGCACCCAGACCTTCACCTTCGGATGAAGGATCAAATAGGCCGAAATGACCCCGGCCACTGCGCCGGAGGCGCCGATCAGCGGAAGGTCCGAATGCGGCAGCATGTAGGTGTGGGCGAGCGCGGCGAAGATCCCGCACATCAGGTAGAACATGATGAAGCGCATATGCCCCATCGCGTCTTCGATGTTGTCGCCAAAGACCCATAGAAACAGCATGTTGCCGATCAGGTGGATCCAGCCGCCGTGCAGGAACATGTAGGTGACGAGCGTGAGGCGCTCCGGCACGAGGACCCCGCCGGAGGCAAGGACGGAGCTGTCTCCCCCGGTACTTGCAAGAAACTGGGTCGGCACGACCGCGAACGCGGTCAAATTTTCGTCCTCGAGCGGAATGAACCAGCCCGTCTGCAGCACCATGTAGATTCCCACATTGAGGACGATGAGCGCCACCGTCACATAGGGAAAGCTGATCTTCTTGAGAGGATTGGTGTCGTGAAGGGGGATGAACACGTGCGCGTTCCCCGCTTCAGCGGTTCTGACCGGGCACCCACAACACGTCGGAAGCGCCCTTGTCGTTCGCGTAGCGGCCCGCGACGAACAAGAAGTCCGAAAGCCGGTTGATGTATCCAACCGCCTGCGTGCTGACGGGCTCGTCGGGGCGCGCCGCAAGCGCAACGACCAAGCGCTCGGCCCGGCGGCAGACGGTCCGGGCCAGATGCAGATACGCCGCGGCGGGTGAACCGCCCGGCAGGACAAACGAGCGTAGCGCGTCGAGATCGGCGTTCATCTCGTCGATTTCGGCCTCCAGGCGCGCGATCTGCCCATCGCTGACACGAAGCGCTGCTTGGCCCTTTTTCATCTCCTCCGGAAAACAGAGATCGGCGCCGAGGTCGAAGAGATCGTTTTGGACCCGCATCAGCATGGCGTCGAGCCTGGTGTCCGACGCGCCGGTGTGAACCCGCGCAAGCCCGATCGTCGCATTGGTCTCGTCGACCGTGCCGTAGGCCTCGACGCGCAAATCGTACTTCGCCACACGGTCGCCCGTGCCGAGCGCCGTCGTGCCGTCGTCGCCGGTTCGCGTGTAGATCTTGTTCAGCTTGACCATGGTGCCCCAAACGATCGCCCGAAACGCAGGCGCGCCCACCGCTCCCCTGCGGCTTCAACCAACAGCGTAGCCTTGCCCTAGGACGGGTCAACCCTCGCTCAGTGCGGACGCGTCCCCGCGAGATAAGCAATCGCCATCGCCACGATAAGAGCCGCGAGCTGCAAAAGTACGCGCGCGCGCATCAATTTCTGGCTCAAATTGGGGTTGCCGCCCCGTAGCATATTGAAAAGGCCGAAAATCAGAACAATCACGACCGCTAAGACCGCGAACGGTAGAATCCAGCGAAGTATGTATTCCAAGGTGGCCTCCAGGAGCCCCCGTTTGACGGGCTATATTGGGCGCGAGCCGCGCCAGAACGTTGAGTCTAGTTCTTTGCGGCGACAAAATCGAGCGCACGGGCCGGCAGGATCCGGCGCAGATACGCGCCCACAAAAGTCGGGACCGTCACGTAATAGCGCGTCTTGGGACGCTTCGCCTCGAGCGCATGAACGAGCCGCCGGCAGACGGCTTCCGGCTCGAGCTTGAACGCCATCTGCCCGCCGTCTTCCATCTTCGCCAGCCGTTCGCGGTAGACCTCGGCATGGGCCGAGTTGTCCATATCGATATTCTGTTTGTAGTGCTTGATCGCGGTCTCGATGAAGCGCGTTCGGATGGGGCCCGGCTCGATCAGCGACACATGAATGCCGGTGTCTTTCAGCTCAATGCGCAGCGTGTCCGTGAGCGCTTCGATCGCGAATTTCGACGCGCAATAGGCGCCGCGATAGGGCGCCGCAAGCAAGCCCAGCACGGAGGAGCATTGCACGATGCGTCCCTCGTTGCGGGCCCGCATCGGCGCAATCACGCGGCGCGTCAGATCGTGCCAGCCGAACACGTTGGTCTCGAACTGCGCCCGCAGCGCCTCGGTAGGCAAGTCCTCGATGGCGCCCGCCTGCCCGTACGCGCCGTTGTTGAAAAGCGCGGTTAGAGCCCCGTCGGTCGCGGCCAGAACATGGTCGGCGGCAGCGGCGATCGAGTCCGGTTCGGCGTAATCGAGATAGACGCTTTCGACGCCGAGCTCGTCCTTAAGGCGCGCCAAATCTTCCGGCGTGCGAGCCGTGGCAAAGACGCGCCAGCCGCGATCGCGCATCGTCTCGGCAGCCGCGAGCCCGATGCCGGACGAGCAGCCTGTAATCAGGACAGAGCGCTGCGCCATACCGCCACCTCTACGCCGAACCGGCGGCAGCGTTCAGCGCCCAGACGGCGAAATTCAGACCGGCGGCGAACCCGACCCACAACAGGTAGGGGATGAGAAGAAGCGCAGCGGCTCGGCTGACCCGGTCGAAAAACACCATGGTCAGAACGATCGCGACCAGCAGCCACAGGATCACCGCAAGCCCGGCGATGGGACTCTGCATCTGAAAGAAGGCGAAGGGCCAGAGCACGTTGAGCGCCAGCTGAATACCGAACCAGGTCAGCGCGGCCTTTTTGTCGCCCGCATCCGCCGGCTTGCGCCAGACCATCCACGCCGAGACCGCCATAAGGGCGAACAGGATCGTCCACACGATGGGGAAGATGCCATTGGGCGGCGTGAAGCCCGGCTTCTCGAGCGTGGCGTACCAACCAAGATTCGGCATCGTGAACGCGTTGCCGATGAACGATACGGCAAAGCAGATCAGCAGCGCTAACCCAAGCCCGATCAGCGACCGCTTGGAGGCGATGGGCTCGGCCACGCTAGTCATGTCTCACGCTCACTGCTCAAGCAGGCGTCGTGCGATCACATGAGCCTGGATCTCGGCCGCGCCTTCGAAGATCGACAGGATGCGCGCATCGCATAGCACCCGGCTGATCGTGTATTCGAGCGCGAAGCCGTTGCCGCCATGGATCTGCAGCGCATTGTCGGCGGCGGCCCAGGCGACGCGCGCGCCGAGCAGCTTGGCCATGCCTGCTTCCAGGTCGCAGCGCTCGCCGGCGTCCTTCTTGCGGGCCGAGTAATAGGTGAGCTGACGGGCGAACAGAATTTCCGCCGCCATCATGGCGAGCTTGTCGGAGACGCGCGGGAAATTGACGATCGGCTTGCCGAACTGAACGCGTTCCATCGCGTAGCGGAGGCCAATATCCAGCGCGGATTGCGCGACGCCAATGGCCCGCGCGGCCGTCTGGATGCGCGCGGCCTCGAAGGTCTGCATGAGCTGCTTGAAGCCCTGTCCCTCCTCGCCGCCGAGGAGGTTAGCTGCGGGCACCTCGAAGTTATCAAAGGAGATGTCGAACTCCTTCATGCCGCGATAACCGAGTACCTCGATCTCGCCGCCGGACATGCCGGCCGCCGGGAACGGTTTGTCGTCCGTACCGCGCGGCTTCGGCGCCAGAAACATCGAAAGACCCCGATATCCCTTCTCGTTGGGATCGGTCCGCGCCAGCACGGTCATGAGATCGGCGCGCGCGGCATGGGTGATCCAGGTCTTCTGGCCGGTAATCTTGTAGACGTCACCGTCCTTCACGGCCCGCGTTGTCAGCGACGCAAGGTCGGACCCTGTGTTCGGCTCGGTGAACACGGCGGTCGGCAGGACCTCGCCGCTGGCGATCTTCGGCAGCCACTCTTCTTTCTGGGCCTCCGTACCGCCGTTGTGGATCAGTTCCTCGGCGATCTCCGAGCGGGTGCCGAGCGAGCCGACGCCGATATAACCGCGTGACAGCTCCTCGGAGACGACGCACATGGCCTCCTTGCCGAGACCGAGACCGCCAAGCTCTTCCGGCAGCGTCAGCGAAAACACGCCGAGTTCGGCCATCTTGTTGACCAGCTCGAGCGGAATGTACTCGTCCTTGAGGTGCCACTCCTGCGCATGGGGGACCACTTCGGCGAGGGAGAAGCGCCGCATCTCGTTGCGAATCTCCTCATAGGTCTCGTCCAGACCCGGATCGCCGAAATTGGCCGCCGCGGCGCTGTCGGCGTCCTGGATCAAAGTTGAAACGCGGGCACGCATCTCGGGCGTCACGCCCTTGATCAGCGCCACCACATTGTCGGTCAGAAACGCCTCTTTGGCCGAGTCCGGCACGCCGAGTTCGTGCAGGCGCACGACCTCGCCTTGGCTCATGACGACCCCGCCCGCGAGCTGGGCCAAGTATTCGCCGACGACGATCTGGGTCAGCAGGCCCTCGAATTCGCCGAAACGCCCCTCTTCGCTCGTCCGCTTGGCATAGTCCGCCATCTGCCGAATGCCTTCGACATAGGTGGCGATCCAGGCCAGGCCGTGGGCGACGTGCTGCTCGCGCTCCAAGACGGCATTATCGATTTTGCCATCCGGTGCAATCTTGGCTTTCACGGTCTTGGTGGCCGCGGCGCCGAGGGTTTCGGCCGCGTCGGCGGCGGCATCAAGGAGCGGGATCAATCGGTCGGACATGGTTTCGGTGGCGGTCAACGTCTTCATCCTCAAAAGGCTTGCGAGATTGAATTTCGGACAACGAAGCCCGAGCGGCGGCGGGAGTCAAATGCGAACTTTTCGCACTCCGGTCGTCAACGAACCCCTGGGCGGCCTCGCGAGACATGAGTGCGGCTCATCTCACGGATGAGACATCATTATTTTCGCGTTTTCGTTACGCGCCACGGTCTCGATTGGATCAACAGGAGGACGTGACTTTGAACAATTGGAAAACATTTTTTAACGCGGCGAAATAACGAGAAACGCCCCGGACATTGCTGTCCGGGGCGCGTTCGCGGCTGCCGCAGCCACCGAATTCTTCAAATGGCGCTTAGGCTCTAGGCCTTGCCGTGCGTCTCTTCGCTCGCCTCGATCACGTCTTCGAACGTCCGAAGACCGGTGACGGGCGCGCTCACCAGCACGGCCATGTTGCCGGGACGGTGCTCGTTGTTCCACATGCGCATATGCGCCTTCGGGATCTGATCCCACGGGAACACTTCGGACATGCACGGATCGATATGCCGCTCGATCACGAGCTTGTTCGCCATGCTCGCCTGCTGCAGATGCGCGAAGTGCGAACCCTGAACGCGCTTCTGATGCATCCAGACATAGCGTGCGTCCATGGTCAGGTTGTAACCGGTGGTGCCGGCGCAGAACACGACCATGCCGCCGCGCTTCACGATCAGGGTGGAGACCGGGAAGGTCGCCTCACCCGGATGCTCGAAGACACAGTCCACGTTCACGCCCTTGCCGGTGATGTCCCAGATGGCCTTACCGAACTTGCGCGCTTCTTTCAGCCAGGCGTCGAACTCGGGCGTGCCGACTTTCGGCAGCTGCCCCCAACAATCGAAGTCCTTACGGTTGATGACGCCTTTGGCGCCAAGCGACATCACGAAATCGCGCTTGTCGTCCTCCGAAACAACGCCGATGGCGTTGGCGCCGGCGGTCGCGCAGAGCTGGATCGCCATGGAGCCCAGACCGCCCGAGGCGCCCCAGACCAAGACGTTGTGTCCAGGCTTCAACGTGTGCGGACGATGGCCGAACAGCATGCGGTAGGAGGTCGCGAGGGTCAGCGTGTAACAAGCCGCTTCTTCCCAGGTGAGGTGTTGCGGACGCGGCAGAAGCTGACGGTCCTGGACGCGAGCGAACTGGGCGAACGAACCATCCGCGGTCTCATAGCCCCAAATGCGCTGGGACGGGGAGAACATCGGGTCGCCGCCATTGCACTCCTCGTCGTCGCCGTCGTCTTGGTTGCAGTGGATGACGACTTCGTCGCCGACCTTCCACCGCTTCACCTTCGAGCCCACGGCCCAAACGATACCTGACGCGTCGGAACCGGCGATGTGGTAAGGGTTCTTGTGCACATTGAACATGGAAACGGGCTGGCCCAGCGAAGCCCAGACACCGTTGTAGTTGACGCCCGCGGCCATCACGAGAACAAGCACGTCATGGGAGTCGAGCTCCCAGGTCGGCACGACCTCAACCTGCATGGCCTGATCCGGCGGACCATGGCGGTCCTGGCGGATCGCCCAGGCATACATGTTCTTCGGCACATGGCCGAGGGGCGGAATCTCACCGATCTCATAGAGATCCTTGATTTCACCACGCGGCGCGGGTGCATCCGCTGAAACTTCACCTATCGACATCTCATTCATCCGGTTGTCCCCCCAGTCCTCTAGTTATCGGGGCGCTTTTTTGCATTAGCGAGAATTGTGTTCGATCCATCTCGCGACTGCAACATATTTGCGGGCCGCGGATCCGAACTGCCTGCCCGCATCGAAAGCGCCGGGGCTCGCTTGGAAACGCCCAAATTCTGGAAATGCTGCCTTAATCGGTCAGGAGGGTTAGCAAAAAGAATCGCCTCTTGCCAGAGGAAGAATCGCACGCAGGGGTTTGCGCCGTAGACCACCACCCTCTCTGAATACGCTTTTCGAAGGCCGAATGGGGGCATTTACAACCCTTCCAACGGCATATTGCCCACGCGCGCCGGGCATGCTTC
>JARRPE010000016.1:0-13027 GCA_037383205.1 Methyloceanibacter sp. | reverse complement strand
AACTACATCAACCTGTTTTGGTTGTGGGGTCATCCGGAAACCGACATCCTCATCCTTCCCGCATTCGGCGTCTTCTCGGAAGTCGTCGCGACGTTCAGCCAGAAGCGTCTGTTCGGTTACATCTCTCTCGTGCACGCCACCTGCGCGATCGGCTTCCTTTCCTTCACGGTGTGGCTGCATCACTTCTTCACCATGGGATCTAGCGCCAAGGTCAACTCGTTCTTTGGGACCATGACGACGATCATCTCGGTGCCGACAGGCGTGAAGGTGTTCGATTGGCTGCTGACCATGTATCGCGGGCGCATCATCTTCAAACCCCCGATGCTCTTCACCATCGGCTTCCTGGTGACCTTCGTCATCGGCGGTCTGTCGGGCGTGCTGCTGGCCTTGCCGCCCATCGACTACATGATGCACAACACGACGTTCCTCGTCGCGACGACTTCCGAGAAGACGCCGAATGCGGGAAGGATGAGGATGTAGACCTCCGGATGACCCCACAACCAAAACAGGTTGATGTAGTTCATCATGTTCCCGCCCATGGCGTTCGTAAAAAAGTGGAACCCGAAGTTCCGGTCGAGGATCAACATGGCGCACGCCACGGTGAGTGCGGGGAACGCGAAAATGATCAGGACCGACGTGATGAGAATGGTCCAGGTAAAGAGCGGCAGGCGGAACAAGGTCATGCCCGGCGCACGGTTCTTGAGGATCGTCACCAGGAAGTTGATGCCGGTCATCGTGGTGCCGAAGCCCGCGATGAAGACCATCCACAGCCAGTAATCGACGCCGACGCCGGGCGTGTACTCGACGCCGGAATACGGCGGATAGCCCGTCCAGCCGGCCGTGGAGAACTTTCCGACCACCAGCGAGACAAGCATGAGCGCAGCGCCCGCCGTGGTGATCCACAGGCTGACCGAATTCATGAAGGGAAACGCCACGTCCCGCGAGCCGATCTGCTGCGGCACGATGAGGTTCGCAAGCCCGGAGAGAAACGGCATGGCCATGAAGAAAATCATGATCGTGCCGTGCGACGAGAAAATCTGATCGAAATGATCCGGCGGCAGGTAGCCTTCGTTGTTGTAGGCGATGGCCTGCTGGCTGCGCATCATGGCCGCGTCTACGAAACCGCGTAGGAGCATGACGAGCGCGAGCATGATGTACATGATGCCGATCTTCTTGTGATCGACACTCGACACCCACTCGGTCATCACCAAGCGCCAGGCGCCGAAATAGGTGATGGCTCCGGCGACCGCGAGCGCGCCGAGGACGGTCACCGCGGCCCCGGAGGCGGCGACGGCGCTGTAGAACGGCAGCGAATCGATTGTCAGTCGTCCAAAGATATCCACTGATCTATTCCGTCGTTGCGGCTTCGGAGTGATGCGGCATGCGGTCCATGTCGCCATGAGAGTATTTGGCGATGATCTTGTCGAACAGCCCCGGCTCTACACCTGAGTAATAGGTCACCGGCACTTTCTGGCTGGGCTTCGCCAGCGTGTCATACGTGGCCGCGTCGAGCGACTTGCCCGCTTGCCTAGCCTTCTCCACCCAGGCATCGAAATCCTCTTTCGACTGGGCGTGCGTCTGGAATTGCTGATCGGCGAAGCCGGTGCCGCTGTACTGTACATTGCGGCCCCAGAACGTGCCCTTCTCGTTGGCGAGCAGGTTGAGCCGTGTCTGCATGCCGGCCATGGCGTAGATCTGGCCACCGAGTTTCGGGATGACGAGAGAGTTCATCACAGTGTCGGACGTGATGGTGAGGCTGACCGGCGTTCCGACCGGCATGGCCAGCTCGTTGACGACGGCGATGTTCTGCTCGGGATAGACGAACAGCCACTTCCAGTCTTGCGCAATGGCTTGCACTTCAAGCGGCTTCACGCTCGGATCGATCTCCGTGTAGGGATCGAGCGCGTAAGTGTAGTGCCAAAGATGCAAGGCGAGCCAAACGATGATCGCCGCCGGGATGCTCCAAACGATGATCTCCGCGGGCCAGTAGAAATCGAAGTTCGGCGTGTAGCGTGCCTTACGGTTTGTTCCGCGATAGCGAATCGTGAACACCGCCGCCATGACGAAGACCGGAATGATCACGATCATCATGATCGCCGTCGCTTTGAAGAGCAGATCGCGCTCTGTCAGCGCGATAGGACCTTTGGGATCGAGCGTCGGTCCTTCCGTTACGCCGCAACCCGCACATGCGAGCGCAAGTCCCGCAACGGCAATCGCTGCCGGTGTAAGTGCATTCCATCGAAGTGAGCGTGCGATTCTGACGATCATGTCCTCGCTACTTCGATTAGAGGGCGGTTGGCAAGACTGTTTGGGACCGTAATGGCTTGCGGCCAATATTGCGAGGGTAGGCCAAGCTTGTTGCACAACCTGTGACAATCGAATCGCGAAACAGCTTAATCTTTGAATTGCACTAGCGCCAATCGCCCCACACGGCGTTGACGAGTGTCAGACAAGCAACCGCCGCGGTATCCGCGCGCATCACGCGCGGTCCGAGCGAAATCGGCAGCACGAAATCCTTCTTGATGAGAAGAGCGCGCTCTTCGGGATCGAAACCGCCTTCGGGCCCGATCAAGACCGCATGTGGACGCGCCGCCTCCGACGCCAGCGCGTCGAGCGGTGACGTGACCGCCGCCGACTCGTCGGCGACAACGAGGAGACGAGCCGGGTCCCAGCCCGCCAAGATGTCCTCGAGTTTTTCAGGCGCGCGCACCTCGGGCACCCGCAGGATGCCGCATTGTTCCGCCGCCTCCACCGCGTTCGCCTCGAGCCGCTCGACCTTCACGCGCTCGGCGATCGTGCGCCGCGTGATGACCGGACGCAGAACGCTCGCGCCCATCTCCGTCGCTTTCTGCGCCATGTAGTCGACGCGCGCGCGCTTGATGGGGGCAAACAGATAATGGAGATCGGGGCCATCTTCCTGAGGCCGCGTCTGATGCTCGGCGACGAGCGTGATGGACTTTTTGCCGACAGTGCCGGCGCGGGCGCACCACTCGCCATCTGTTCCGTTGAAGACCAGCACATGCGAATCCGGTTTAATCCGGAGCACATTCGCCAAGTAATGAGTCTGGTCGCGGTCCAGCACGATTTCCGCGCTCGCGCCGAGCGGAGACTTGACGAACAGCCGTGGCAGTTTAGAGGGCATGGTAACAAGCGGCAGAACAAGCGAAACGGCAGGACACATGACACGTCCGGAGAATGAAGGCAAAGCCGGCGCTCCAGCCGATACGCCTGTGGCCGATGCGCAGACCGAGAACTGGGTCGACCGTCATGCGCCGGCCTGGGCACGGCCGTATTTGCGGTTGGCGCGGGCGGACCGTCCCATCGGCTTCTACCTCCTGGCGCTGCCGTGCTTCTGGTCCGTGGGGCTCGCGGGCATTCATACGGGCGCGGCCTATCCCGATCCCATTCTCCTCCTCTTGTTCGCCATCGGCGCCATTGCGATGCGCGGCGCGGGCTGCACCTACAATGACATTGTCGACCGGGAGATCGACGCACAGGTTGCCCGTACGCGGTCGCGACCCCTGCCGAGCGGACAAGTCTCGCTGCGGAGTGCCGTCATCTTCATGCTGGCGCTTTGTCTTGTGGGCCTGGCTGTTCTTCTGAGCCTAAACAGCTTCTCGATCGGGCTCGGGTTCGCCGTCGTGCCGATCGTGGCGCTCTATCCGTTCGTGAAGCGCATCAGCCATTGGCCACAGGCCGTGCTCGGGCTCGCATTCAACTGGGGGGCACTGATGGGCTGGGCGGCGGTCACGGGCCGGCTCGATTGGGCCCCGGTGGCGCTGTATGTGGGGGCAGTGGCCTGGACCATCGGATACGACACGATTTACGCCCACCAGGACCGCGAGGACGATGCGCTGATCGGCATGAAGTCGACCGCGCTCAGGTTCGGGCCTGAGACGAGGTCCTGGCTGACCGGGTTCTACGGGATCACGGCGGTCGCCATGGGGATCGCCGGCTGGCTGGCCGGCGCCGGGTGGCTCTTTTTCGCCGGGCTGGCCTTCGCCTGCGGGCACCTCTTATGGCAAATCGCGACCCTCGATATCGACGACGCGGACAATTGCCTTGCCCGTTTCAAGTCCAACCGAGACTTTGGTTTGATTGTTTTTTTCGCAATTCTGGCCGATATGGCGGTTGTATCTTCCCCTTAGAGTGACGATGTGTCGGGGACGGACGGATTGGCCCGGGAAATGCACAGACCACCTATGTTCGTTCCCCAGCAACGCAAGCGGGCCCCGGTGCGTATCGCATCCGAGGCCCGTGTGACGCCTTGCTGTTAGCTTCCTTATTGGCTGCCTTGAGGTAGCCTTGATTGCGTTGATGGTGCCACGGAAGACTTCCCGGACGCTTAATGGACGTCATTAACGACCGGTAGATTCCAGCATGGTTTAGAGAGTGTTCCGACCCCGTTATGACCGCGATTACGCACAATAAGACCCATGAAAAGGCGCACGGATCGTCGCCTAGCCGCGAGGAAGATTTCGAAATCCTCAGCCGGGCGGTGCGGGAAGCCGGAACCTTGGCGTCGAGCTACTTCAAGGAGTCTCCGAAGGCCTTCACGAAGGCGGACGGCTCTCAGGTCAGCGAGGCCGACTTGGCCGTCGACGCCGGACTGAAGCTCGACCTCACGACACGGCGTAGGGATTACGGCTGGCTGTCCGAAGAAAGCCCCGACGATCGGTCGCGCCTGAAGTACTCGCGGGTGTGGATGATCGACCCCATCGACGGGACCGGCGCGTTCCTGCGCGAGATTCCGGAATGGACCATTTCCGCGGCCCTGGTCGAGGACGGGGTTCCGGTCATCGGGGTCGTCTATAATCCGGAGAAGGACGAGTTCTTCCACGCCATCCGCGGCGCCGGTGCATTCCTAAACGACGAGCAGATCCACACGACCGATCAGGCGACGCTGGAAGGCGCCAAGATGATCGCGAGCGGCGGTCTATTCAAAAAGAAGATCTGGGAAGACCCCTGGCCCAACGTGACGGCCCAATGGGTGAATTCCGTCGCCTACCGTCTTGCGCTGGTTGCGTGCGGACGCGGCGACGCCACGATCTCCCTCACTCCCAAGGCGGAATGGGATCTGGCGGCGGCGGCCGTGATCGTGGAGGAAGCCGGGGGCGTAATCACCGATCACCACGGCGGGCCTCACGGCTACAATAACGAAAATCCGAAATTTCCCAGCCTCGTCGCCAGTGGCCTTCCCCTGCACCCTGCGCTGATCGAACGCACAACCCGCGTAGACCTTTAGGTCACAATTCGGCACATTGCCGGGCGAATTAAGAGCCAGGGGGATTTCGTATGGCTGCAGACAAGAAAACATCGGGAACGGCGGAGGACGGCAAGCAGTTGCTGCATCTCGTGTTTGGCGGGACGCTGACCGAGCTGGACAAGGTCACTTTCGACGATCTGAGCAAGCTGGATATCGTCGGGATCTACCCCAACTACGCCACCGCCTATGACGCATGGAAGGATGCGGCGCAACGTTCGGTTGACGATGCGCATATGCGCTATTTTATTGTGCATCTTCACCGGCTGCTCGATCCGGAGACGGCCTAGCCCGTCCGGCACGCCCTCCCTGTTTCCAGGCGCCTCGAGCGCTAGCCTCAAAGGGCGTTTCGCCTTAAAGGTCTCATGGCTCTGGTGACGGCTCTCGTGTTAGACAGTTGAACCAGGAGGCAGAGGCGTGGCCGCCGTGCCTCGGAATAACCGGGATAACCCTTGAAAGACAACGTTTTCATAGATGCCCGCGTGGCTGCTCGCGGTGTTGATGAACTCTCGGGCAAGCGCTACTCGACGGGCGAGATCGTCAGGCGCATTTGGCGGGAGCATCTACGCCCTCACAAGGCGCTGCTGGCCTGCGGCGCGGTCGCCATGCTGCTTACGGCGGCGACGACAGGCGCAATCCCGTTCGTGATCCAGCGGACCGCCGACGACATCTTCGTCAACAAGAACGCGGATGTGGTCATCTACATCACCATCGCGATTGTGGTCATCACCGTGGTGAAGGCCATCTCGGAGTACGTGGCGAATGTCACGGTGGGCTATCTGGGCCATCGCTTCATCGCGGACCTGCGCCTGCAGATGTTCAACAAGCTGGCCGAAGCCGATCTCGGCTGGATTCAGACCGTGCATTCAGGCCGCATCCTTTCAGGCTTCCTGAATGACGCCACACTGATCCGCGCCACGGCCAGCCGGACGATCGTCACGTTGTTCGAGAATGCCTTCAAGGTCGTGATCCTCGTGGGATCCATGTTCTACATGGCGCCGCGCCTCTCGATGCTGGTGATGATCTTCATGCCGTTCGCCTGGTTCATGCTGTCCCGGCAACGGCGGAAGATGCGCAAGTCGACGACGAAGTCGCTGCAAGAAACGGGCGATCTTTCGGCGCTGGTCACCCAGACGCTTCAAGGGATGCGCGTGGTGCGCGCCTATAAGCAGGAAGCGCAAGAAGAGCAGCGGGCGAGCCAAGCCATCAATCGGGCGTTGGAGTTCACCATGCGCGGTATGCGCGCCCGGGCCCTTTCGAGCCCCGCCATGGAGCTCATCGTCGGGCTCGGCTTCGCGGCGGCTGTCTATGTCGCCGGCGTCAACGGCGTGCGGGGCGACGCGACGCTCGGCCACTTCATGGGCTTCACCACGGCGGCGCTACTGATTTACGCACCGCTCAAGAGCCTCGCGACGCTCCAGACGCAGTTGCAGGAAGGCGTCGCCGCGGCGAGCCGGGTGTTCGGCATCGTCGACCGCGAGAGCACGCTCGTCGAGGCGCCGGACGCCAAGCCGCTCGAGCTCACCAAGGGCGAGGTCATGTTCCGCGACGTGGGCTTTCACTACGATCCCGAGAACGTGGTGCTGCGGGGCGTGACGCTCACGGTGCCGCCAGGCAAGACCGTCGCGCTTGTGGGTCCGTCGGGCTCCGGCAAGAGTACGCTCGTTAATCTCTCGCTGCGCTTCTTCGATCCGCAGGAAGGCGCGGTCCTGATCGACGGCCAAGACATCAAGGATGTCACGGTCGCGTCCTTGCGCGATGCCATCGGCCTCGTCACGCAGGATCCCGTCCTGTTCGACGACACGATCCGCGCCAACATCGCCTATGGGACCAGACCTCTCGACGACAACGAGGTCGTGGCGGCGGCGAAGGCGGCGGCGGCGCATGACTTCATCATGGGTCTGCCGCGCGGCTACGACACGCGCGTCGGTGAGGCCGGCACGCTCCTGTCAGGCGGCGAGCGGCAGCGCATCGCCATCGCGCGCGCGATATACAAGGACGCGCCGATCCTCATGCTGGACGAGCCGACAAGTTCGCTCGACTCCGAATCGGAAGCCAAGGTTCAAGCGGCGCTCGAGAAGCTGATGCAAGGACGGTCCGTGCTCATGATCGCGCATCGTCTGTCCACGGTGAAGAAAGCCGACCTGATCTGCGTGCTCGACAAAGGCCGTATCGTCGAGACCGGTCGCCATGACGAGCTCGTCTCGCGCGGAGGGCTTTACACACGTCTGCACCGCAACCAGTTCGGCATTGCCGGTGCCTTGGACCAGACCTCCGCCAGCGAGGCGCAGCCAGTCGCCGTTCCTGGCGAATAGCGGTTCGCCGGGATGTTGAAGCGTCTTCTCGGATCGGAGCCTGGCGGCGCCTTTCTCAGCCGCGTCGCATCCGGCTATATCCGGCTCGTCTATGCCACGAGCACGGTGAAGCGTGAGCCGGCTGACACCGACGCGAAGCTCTTCGACCAGCACCCGCAGATTCTGGCCATGTGGCACGGTCAGTTCATGCTGTTGCCCAATCTCAAACCCAAGCGGCCGGCCGATGTGAGGGCCATGGTGTCGCGTCATGGCGATGCCGAGCTGATCGGCGACGTGCTGCGCCGCTTCGGCATGGACCTGATCCGCGGCGCGGGTGCAGGGAAACGCAAGCGCAATCGCGGCGGGGCCACGGCCATGCGCGAGTCCTTGCGCGCGCTGGAAGCCGGCGCGACCGTGGCGATGACGGCGGACGTGCCTCCGGGTCCCGCCCGGCGCGCAGGCACAGGGATCGCCACCCTCTCGGCGAAATCCGGACGCCCCGTCGTGCCCTTCGCGATCGCCACCAGCCGGTCGGTGAAGCTTTCCACGTGGAGCGCCTTCACGATCAATCTACCTTTCTCGACTCTCGCCATTGTCATCGGCGATCCGGTGCCCGCGCCCAGATCCGAAGATCCGGCCGAGATCGAAGAAGGACGCCGAGCTATCGAGCAGGCGCTCGCCGAGACAACGACCCGCGCCTACGCGCTCGCAGGCGACGCCGACCCGCTGAGCCCTGAGGAGAAGGCGAAGCCCGGCACCGCGCTCAAGACCTACCGGCTGGCGACGCGGCTTGCCGCGCCCGTCGCCCCGCTGTTGCTGGCGTGGCGGACGCGCAAGGGCAAGGAGGAGCGCGACCGGCATCCGGAACGCTACGGGATCGCGAGCACGCCGCGTCCCGAGGGCTTCCTCGTGTGGTTTCACGCCGCGTCCGTGGGCGAAACCAACGCCGCGCTGCCACTGATCGCGCACATCGCGAAGGAGCGGCCGGACATCCGCATTCTGCTAACGACAGCCACGGTGACCTCGGCGCGTCATGCGCGCGCAAGGCTGCCCGAAGGCGCAATCCACCAATACGTTCCGCTCGATCGAACCAGCTACCTCAAGCGCTTTCTTGACCACTGGCGGCCCGACCTCGCCGTTCTGGTGGAATCGGAGGTCTGGCCGAACCTCGTGCTGGAGACGAAAGCGACGGGGATTCCGCTCCTCTTGATCAACGCCCGCATGTCGGGAGCATCCTACAAGCGATGGCGGCGCCGCCCCGGCATGAGCCGGCCGATCTTCTCGGCATTCGACCTGGTCCTCGCACAGAACGACCGGCTGGCAGAGCAGATCGCGCAGCTGGGCGCGCCCAAATCCTACGCCGCCGGAAACTTGAAGGCGGATGCACCGCCGCCGCCCGTGGACCCGGCGGCGAAGGCGGACCTGTCGGCTGCGTTCTGGAGCCGGCCCGTTTGGCTCGCGGCCAGCACCCATCCCGGCGAGGACGAAATCGTCGGGGCGGCGCACGCCAAGATCAAAGAAGTCCTGCCGGGTATCGCCACGATCATCGTGCCCCGCCATCCCGAGCGCGGGAGCGCCATCGCCGAGGCGCTGCGGGCGCGCGGACTGAAGGTGACGTTACGCTCCCAAGGGGGCGGCATCGATGCCAATACGGATGTGTACGTCGCGGACACGATCGGCGAGCTCGGCCTGTTCTACGCCCTCGCGCCGGCTGCCTTCGTCGGGGGGTCGCTCGTCAAGCACGGCGGGCAGAACCCTGTGGAGGCGATCAAGCTCGGTGCTGCCGTATTGGCAGGACCGCACGTGCATAACTTCCGCGAGATGTACGCGGATCTTCTGAAGGCAGGTGGCGCCAAGACGGTCGAGGATGCCGACAGCCTTGCCGACGCGGTGCTCGATCTGCTCCAGAACGAGGTGGCCCGCAAGGAACTCCATGCGAGGGCCGAGGCCTGCGTCGCCGCGATGACCGGCGCGATGCCCAAGACCCTTGAAGCGATCGAGGCCTATTTCCCGGACAAGGTGCCGCTGCAACATGCCTCTTGAGACACCCTCCTGGTGGTACGGCAAGCGCGGGAGTTTCGCCAAGGTCACGCTCGCCAAGGTCATGCCGGCCCTGCTCTCACCGGTCGCCGCGCTCTATGGGCGGAGCGCCGCCTCGCGTCTGGCGCGGGATCCGGAATACCGATCGCGATTGCCCGTGATCTGCGTCGGCAATTTCACATCCGGCGGCGGCGGCAAGACCCCGACGGCGATTGCTCTGGCCGGGCTGCTCAAGGCCATGGGCAGAACGCCTGCCTTCCTCACGCGCGGCTACGGCGGCAGCCTCAAGGAGGCCGTCCAGGTCGCCGGGCACGATGCCGCCGAGGTCGGTGACGAAGCCCTGCTTCTTGCCGAGACCGGCCCGACCTTCATGTCCGCCGAGAGGGCGGCAGGCGCCAAGGCCATCGAACAAACGGCCGCCGACGTCATCATCATGGATGACGGGTTTCAGAATCCGGGGCTCGCGAAAGATCTTTCGCTGATCGTGGTGGATGCCGGCTCTGGCCTCGGCAACGGCAAGGTCATTCCGGCGGGTCCCTTGCGCGCGCCGCTCGCGGCCCAGATGCCACACGCCGACGCGCTACTCGTCATCGGCGAGGGCAAGAAAGGCGACGCGCTCATCAAACGGTTCGACGCGGCCGGCAAGCCTGCCTTGCGCGCGAAGATCGCGCCCAATTGCGATCCGCGCTGGCTCTCGGTTCTACCCACGATCGGCTTTGCGGGCATCGCGCGACCGTCCAAATTCTTCGCAACGCTGAAGTCGAACGGGGCCCGCCTCGTCGCACTCGACGAGGCGGAAGCCAAGAAGGCGCTGCTCGTGAAGAGGGAGAAGGACTGGGCGCTCCGGCCCGACGTTGACGTCGATGTGGAAGAGAGCGCTGGCGCCGTGCTGAAGTAGCGCTCGCGGCCCTTCCCAATCGTCATCGCATTCGACGACGAAGAGGCGGTGAAGGCGTTGCTCGCGGAGACGTTCGAACATGCGTCTTCGAAACTTGCCAGCTAGAATTTCTCGGACGTTTCGCGCACCCGCTTAAGCGAGGCGGCTGCGTCCACATACGGCTCCTGCAGCTCGACGCTCCAATAGCGCAGTTCGTCGAGCGGGATGGTCTGGCCGGTCACGGCGCAGCGGACGAATTCGCCCGGCGTGATCACCTGCACCTCTCCATCCAGAAAGCGGAGCTTGGCCTCACCCTTGAAGCCGAAATTACGTTCGAAGCGATTCATCACAGGTTTGGTCTTCCTCGTTTCGGGCAGCTTAGCGTCAGGCTGCAGGACTTGCCAGGGGACGTTCGCGAGGGCGGTCGCCAGCGCCAAAGCAAGCTTCCTTTATCATAGCAAGCTGCCTTGGCCGCCATCGGGATCCGGCTTGGGATTGGCCGTTCTCCTCGGTTTTTTCAGGCTTTTCGGGGCCGCCGCCGGACGCTCCCCTGTGGTGTCGCCCAGCACCTGGGCACCGACATGGCCGTCCGAGAACTGAATGTCGAGCGCTTCGCCCGCCTGAACGGCACCGGCGCTGCGCACCATCGCGCCTGCACCATCGCGGACGAGTGCGAACCCGCGCGCAAGGACGTTGTGATAGCCGAGCGTGCCCAAAAGTATTGCCTGGGCGTCGAGCCGCTGCCGCGCGCGCTCCACGCGGGCTTGAATTGCCCGAGCGCGGTCCCGGTCAAGACGTTTTAGAACATCGCGCGCCGTGGCGGCCTGGCGGGCGACGAGCCCCGGCCGCAAGGCGGCAGCCGTGCGCGCCAGAACCGCGCGGTGGCTCTTTGTGTTCGCCCGCAAGGACTGAAGCAGGCGGCCGCTTGCCGAATCCAGCCGCTGGCGCGGTAGACCCAGGATCGCTTCGCGCCGGGGCAGACCTCGGGCTGAAGCCGTGACGCGGCTGCGCCAATGCTCCAGTGCCCGGCGCATCATGCCGGCCATGCGGACGCCCGAGGTCTGCACGGCGCTCAAGAGTTCGGAGCGCACCGGCACTGCGCGCTCGGCCGCCGCGGTCGGGGTAGGCGCCCGGTAATCCGCCACGAGGTCGATCAAGGTCCAGTCCGTCTCGTGGCCCACGGCGGAGATCAGCGGGATAGCACTCGCGGCCGCGGCCCGCGCGACGATCTCCTCGTTGAAACCCCACAGGTCCTCCAGGCTGCCGCCGCCCCGCGCCACGATGATGAGGTCGGGAAGAATGCCTTCCGTGGCGGCGCCCGCGTTAAAGCCGGCGATGGCGGCAGCCACCTCCGCCGCGCAAGTTTCGCCTTGAACCCGAACGGGCCACACGATCACGTGGGACGGGAAGCGGTCGCTTAAGCGATGAAGAATGTCGCGAATGACGGCGCCCGTGGGCGAGGTCACCACGCCGATCACGTCCGGCAGAAACGGCAACGCCCGTTTGCGCTCCTCGTCGAACAGGCCTTCGGCGGCGAGTTGCTTCTTACGCTGCTCCAGCAGCGCCATGAGCGCGCCCGCACCGGCCGGTTCCAGATCGTCGATCACGATCTGATATTTCGATCCGCCGGGATAGGTGGTGATCTTGCCCTTGGCGACGATCTCCAACCCTTCCTCCGGTTTGAACTTCAGCCGAGAGAACACGCCGCGCCAGACCACGGCCTCGATGGCCGCGTTCTCGTCCTTGAGCCGGAAATAGCAGTGGCCGGATGCATGCGGGCCCCGATAGCCAGAGACCTCGCCGCGCAGCCGCACGAGACCGTAGGCATCCTCCACGGTCCGTTTCAACTCGAACGCCAGCTCCGACACCGTGTACTCGGTGACGTTGGTGAGTTCAGGCTGTGGATTGCGGGGTACCATTTGGGGCGTCACTTTTTCATCTTCTGCGCTCCCGTGCTAAGAGCGCGACGGTCTTCAGTCTGCATGATCCTATCAATAGGGCATACAGGCGCGCGGTTGACGGAACAAGCGGAGCAAGGACGGACGTGAACGTACTTCTCATCGGCGGCGGCGGGCGCGAGCATGCGCTGGCATGGAAACTGACGCAGAGCCCGCTGCTCGAGAGGCTTTATTGTGCGCCTGGGAACGCAGGCATCGCCGCGACGGCCGAATGCGTGGCTCTCGATGTGAGCGACCACGGCGCCGTCGCCACGTTTTGCGAGGAGAAGCAGATCGGGCTGGTGGTCGTTGGCCCCGAGGCCCCGCTGGTGGCCGGGCTCGCGGACCATCTGGAAGCGCGCGGGATCCCCGTATTCGGCCCCTCGAAGGCCGCTTCGGCCCTCGAGGGCTCCAAAGGCTTCACCAAGGATCTGTGCGCCGAGTTTGGCATCCCGACCGCCGCCTACGGACGCTTCGCGGACGCCGCCGCCGCCAAGGCCTATCTAGCCGAGCAAGCGGTGCCCATCGTGATCAAAGCCGACGGCCTTGCGGCCGGCAAAGGCGTCGTCATCGCGCAGACACGCGACGAAGTGAACGCCGCCGTCGACGCTTGCTT